>JBIKIS010000120.1:0-6199 GCA_044361485.1 Sediminibacterium sp. | reverse complement strand
TTTGCCAAAATATTGGTCAGATGGTTTATTTAACAAGACAAGAACATTTTAACGCAGCCCATAAATTATACAATCCCAATTGGTCTAATGAGCAAAACAACGCGGTATTTGGCGTTTGTGCAAACGAGAATTGGCATGGCCACAATTATGATTTGTATGTTACGGTTAAGGGCAACCCGGATCCGGAAACAGGATTTGTGTATGACGTTAAAAAGTTAAGTCAGTTAATTAAAAGCCAGGTAATTGATAAGTTAGACCATAAAAACCTCAATTTGGATGTGGATTTTATGACGGGTAAACTCTGTAGTACCGAAAATTTAGCCATTGCCATATGGGAGCAATTGGCCCCACATTTGCCTGGATCCGTGGAGCTTCACTGCATAAAGTTGTATGAAACACCACGTATTTACGTCGAATATTTCGGTAAATAGGGCATTTTTACTTTTTTTAAGGCTAGTTTAAACAAATTTACTTGCGTCTTGTTATTATCTTTGACGTCAGGTTCTTTTGTTAATGTAGAACGCAAAAGGCAGGGCCACTTGATCAGCACACTTCTGAAACAGTGCCTAGCAATTAACAAAATCCTTACTTGATTTAATAATTTTTTATGTGGGTGTAAGTGTACGTCCCAAAAACAATTTCCCAACGCATTAGCAATGGAAAAACATAAAGTATCTGTTTTTAGAAAGGAGCATTTTAATGCGGCCCACCGATTGCACAACAGCACTTGGACTCCCGAAAAAAACGATGAGGTATTTGGTCTTTGCAACAATCCAAATTTTCATGGCCATAACTATGAATTGATTGTTCAGGTTACGGGCTATCCGGATCCTGAAACGGGGTATGTTATTGATACCAAAAAATTAAGTGATTTAATCAAACTAGAAGTGCTCGCTAAGTTTGATCATAAAAACTTAAACCTCGACACCACATTTTTCGCAACACTCAATCCAACTGCCGAAAACATTGCTGTTGTGATTTACGAAATCTTAAGAGCAAAAATTAATTCAACATTAGATTTAAAAATCAGATTATATGAAACAGAACGAAACTTTGTCGAATATCCATCTTAAGGATGGTAAGATTATTCTTACAGAAGAGGAAATTGACGCAGCTGGAGATAATCATATCAGTACTTCTGTTGATACCCCCATGCGCGCAGGTGCATTTGATCAATCGGATGATGAAAAAATCGCTGCAATCGAAGAAAGGTTTGCAGAAATCATGGATATCCTAGGTCTTGATTTAACAGATGATAGTTTACGTGGTACGCCAAAGCGTGTTGCTAAAATGTACGTGAAAGAAATTTTCAATGGCTTAAATCCGGCTAATAAACCTAAGATGGCACTATTTGAAAATAAGTACAAGTACAATGAAATGCTGGTAGAAAAAAACATTTCATTTTATAGTAATTGTGAGCACCATTTTGTGCCCATTATGGGTAAGGCGCACATTGCATACATTAGCAATGGTACTGTAGTAGGGCTTAGTAAATTAAACCGCCTTGTAGATTATTTTGCAAAACGTCCGCAAGTGCAAGAGCGTTTAACTATGCAAATTGCCAAAGAATTACAAAAAGATTTAGGTACCGATGATGTAGCTGTATTAATTGACGCAAAACATTTGTGTGTAGCTAGTAGAGGAGTAGAAGATGATACATCATCTACAGTTACTGCTTTTTACGGCGGTAAGTTCAAAGACGAAAAAGTAAGAGAAGAGTTTTTACGTTATTTGGGTTTGAATACACAGTTTTAAGTACGCAATTATATTTTAAACCCCGACATTAAAAGTGTCGGGGTTTTTTATTTACTTTGAGTTCTAAATCATTACTTATGAGTAAGCACGCGTATGTATTTCCTGGTCAAGGTTCTCAATTTATTGGTATGGGAAAGGCTTTATATGAAAGTAATCCAGTAGCCAAAGAACTATTTGACAGGGCCAATACGATATTAGGTTTTGATATTAGTGACGTCATGTTTAATGGCACCGATGAAGCGCTTAAGCAAACGAATGTAACGCAGCCTGCTGTTTTTTTACATTCAGTGATTGCCTATAAAACACTTGAGCATGGTACACCTGATATGGTTGCTGGCCATTCGTTGGGAGAGTTTTCGGCACTGGTTGCTAACGGTGTTTTGGAGTTTGAAGATGCATTAAAGCTCGTTAGTATCAGAGCAGCTGCTATGCAAAAAGCATGCGAATTAGTGCCTTCAACTATGGCAGCAGTTTTAGCACTGGCAGATGATACAGTAGCTACTATTTGTGCAGAAGTGATGGCTGAAACAAACGAAGTTGTAGTAGCAGCAAATTATAATTGTCCCGGTCAGCTGGTTATCAGTGGATCAGTAAAAGGTATTGAAATAGCATGCGAGCGTATGAAAGCCGCTGGCGCAAAACGAGCACTTGTTTTACCTGTGGGTGGTGCTTTTCATAGCCCATTAATGGCACCTGCGCGCGAAGAATTAGCGGCAGCTATCGAAGCCACCAATTTTGCAAATCCAATTTGCCCGGTATATCAAAACGTAGTGGCTGCTGCAGTTACAGACCCTGCTGCCATCAAGCAAAATTTAATCAATCAATTAACGGGAGCTGTAAAATGGACGCAAACAGTGGAACAAATGGCAGCTGATGGCGCAACACATTTTACAGAAGTAGGTCCAGGCAAAGTATTACAAGGTCTTGTACAAAAAGTGTACAAAGAAGCAGTTGTAAACGGATTAAGCTAGTTGTAATTTAAACGTCTAATATGCCATTGATCCATTCTGGATCTAGGTTGGCTTTGTACTTTTTATAAAAGTTAATGGCTGGTTCATTCCATTCAAGTACCTGCCATACCATTCTTGAAAAGCCTTTGTCTTTTGTTTCCTGAACAACCCTGTCAAAGAGTAATTTACCAATACCTTGTCCGCGCATTTTTTCAGTTACAATAAAATCTTCGAGGTATAAACATTGTCCTTTCCAGGTGCTGTATCTAATATAATAAAGCGCAAAGCCTACAATGGTATCATTGGCTTCTGCTACAAAGGCCCACCATACCGGATTTTCACCAAATCCACTTTGTTCAAAATGTGAAAGCGTAACGGTTACTTCGTTTGGTGCTTTTTCGTAAACAGCTAATTCATTAATAAGCCCAAGCATGCTTGGACAATCCTCTATTGTAGCGCGTCTGATATTTATTTGCATGTTTTTGCTATCAATTAATTAGCCAAGGGCTTGTGTTAAATCGGCAATAAGGTCTTCTATATTTTCGATGCCTACACTCATTCTTATGAGACCATCAGTAATGCCATATTTGGCTCTTTCTTCGGGGCTCACGCCGTAATGGCTCATACTAGCTGGGTGCGACACGAGTGTGTCTACTGTACCTAATGAAATAGCACGTACACAAACTTGTAAAGCGTCAATGAATTTTTTACCTGCTTCGAGGCCACCTTTTAATTCAAAACTCATCACAGCACCCGGATGTTTCATTTGCTTTTTAGCAACTGCAAAATCTAGGTGTGACTCAAGACCATTATAATTTACTTTTAAAATGGCTGGATGTTTTTCTAAAAATTCTGCAATGATTTGTGCGTTACTGCAATGTCTTTCCATGCGCAGTTCCAAAGTTTTCATGCCTTGTCCTAATAAAAAAGCATCGAACGGATTTGCGTTCCCTCCAAGTAGCACATGCCATTTCCAAACAATGGTATTCATTTTTTCTAAGTCACTTCCAAGTAGAACACCGCCAATAGCAGAACCATGACCGTTTAAAAATTTAGTAGTTGAATGAAACACATAATCTACGCCGAATTTAAATGGCTGTTGTAAATAAGGGCTTGCAAAAGTATTGTCTACACTTACGAGGCGCTTGTGTTTTTTTGCGATGGTGGTAACTGCTTCAATGTCTACACACTGTATGGTAGGGTTGGCAGGGGTTTCTATGTGAACGAGTTTGATACTGCTATTTGTTGCGAGTGCATTTTCTACAGCAGAAGTATCACGCATGTCTACAATAATAATTGTAACGCCCATGGCTGCTACCACTTTATGTAACAGTTCGTAAGTGCCACCATACAATGAGTAATGTGAAAGAACGGCGTCACCTGTTTTTAACTCGCTCATAAAAAGCGTAGTCATAGCAGCTTGTCCACTCGCGTGTAAAAGTGCACGCAGTTCAAGCGGTGCTCCGTTTTTATCTTTGATTCCAAAAGCTTCTAATGCTTCAATTGTTTTTTCTGCGGCGGTAAATGTAGGATTCCCCCAACGGCTGTATACCCTTGTTTTATCCTTACCTGCAAAGCGGTTCATACCTTCTTCGGTACTATCAAAAGTAAAGGTTGAAGTAGCAAATATGGGTGTTAGGTGCGCATCTTCTGCATTGTGATGACCTGCTGCGTGCATGGCCACCGAGCTAATACCCGTTAAAGGAACTTTGTTTTTCATGTATTATTATTTTGAATCGTATCCCCAAGTTAAGAGTGTTGCTCCCCAAGTAAATCCACCACCAAAAGCAGCTAGTACAATGTTATCGCCTTTTTTTAGTTGTGATTCCCAATCCCATAAACATAGCGGCAAGGTTGCAGCTGTTGTATTGCCATATTTTTGAATATTGATCATCACTTTTTCTTTGTCGAGCCCCATGCGGTTCGCTGTTGCATCAATAATGCGGAGGTTGGCTTGGTGGGGAACCAGCCATGCTATATCATCGCCGGTGAGTTGATTGCGTTCTAATAATTCGGCACTAACATCGGCCATACCTTTTACGGCAAACTTAAAAACAGCTTGACCTTCTTGGTAAGCAAAATGTTCTTTATTTAAAACGGTTTCTACAGATGCTGGTTTAATTGATCCACCCGCTTTCATGTGTAAATAATGTCTGCCGCTTCCATCACTTTTTAAGATACTATCTTTTATGCCAATGCTTTCGTCTTCTGTGGCTTCTAGTAAAACAGCGCCAGCGCCATCTCCAAAAATGATACAAGTAGCTCTATCAGTGTAATCTACAATAGCACTCATTTTATCTACGCCTACAACAATTACTTTTTTGAATCGTCCACTTTCGATGTACATGGCACCTGTAGTAAGGGCAAATAAAAATCCACTACATGCGGCGCTCATATCATAGCCCCAGGCATTTGTAGCACCAATTTTATCGCAAATAATATTAGCCGTGGCTGGAAATACCATATCAGGCGTTACAGTGGCACAAATAAGGCAATCTATATCGGTAGGATCTAGGTTCTTTTTTCTTAATATCTCTTGAACGGCAGGCACAGCCATATCGGAACTGCCTTTGCCTTCTCCTTTTAAAATTCTTCGCTCCTCAATGCCTGTTCTGGATCTGATCCATTCGTCATTGGTTTCTACCATTTTTTCGAGGTCAAAATTTGTCAGTTTGTCTTCTGGAACATAGCCTCCAACGGCTGTTATTGTTGCTCTTTTTTGCTGCATACTTGATTTTCTTAAAATCTTCTAATTTTTCGCGTAAAGATAGGCTCAAATGTCTCGTTTTTTACGCCTATTTTTACAGTAATATTATGATCGCATTTGTAAGAGGAAAATACGCAATTAAGACACCCGCCAGAGTGGTTGTAGACGTTAATGGGGTAGGGTACGACCTTCAAATTAGCCTTAACACCTATACGGCCATTGGTAACGCTGCCGAGGGTCAATTGTATACCTATTTACATATTACAGAAAATGCTCAAACGTTATTTGGTTTTGCAGATGGCGCCGAAAAAGAGCTTTTTTTACAGTTAATCAGTGTTTCTGGAGTGGGTGCGTCTACAGCCCGTATGATGCTTTCAGGCCTTCGCCCGGATGAAATTACAAGGGCTATAGTACAGGGCAATACCAAGCAATTAGAGGCTATAAAGGGTATTGGTAAGAAGTCCGCAGAGCGCTTAGTACTCGAATTAAGGGATAAATTAGGAAAACAGCATCAAGACGCCCCTTTTGGTGGTGGTTTTGTATCTTCGCCAGACAGTGATGCCGTTCATGCTTTGGTGGCACTAGGTATAGGAAAACCTCTAGCAGAACAGGCTGTTAAAAAAACAATGGGAGCATTAGGTGCGGATGCGCCGCTCGAAGATGTAATTAAAACCGCTTTAAAAAATTTATAGACTATCGATCAAAACGCTACTTTACTAATTTTACTTTTTTGAGTCGGTATCGTCAATATTCATTTGGCTTTATTTATTTGTTCACCCTGCTGATT
>JBIKIS010000014.1:0-22080 GCA_044361485.1 Sediminibacterium sp. | reverse complement strand
AGGTAATATTGAACTGATCGAAAGTTCACTGATAAAATCGGTATATAGGTTTATGGCAAAAATGGAAAACCTGACGGTGATAGAAGAGGAGATGTTTGCATTTTTACGCGGTTCTTTTAAAGACCCGTCTCGTAAAGTGACACAGGCATTGCAAGAGTTTTTAGCTAAAGTTAAAAAGTACGAGAAATCCAGATTTGAAACACGTGCTTTTGCCTATTTAGACGTTATTTCTTGGTTGGAAAGTAAGGTGGAGCATAAAACAATGAGTGAGATTATTTATGCGAAGTATTTGAAAAGCCCGCACCGATAGAAATGTAGAAAAATTTAGCTTGTAGCAGCCGCATACGCTATACTGCCGCCAACCCATGTTTCGTTTTGGTTGTAGCGCACCCCAATCATTTTTCCTTTACTGAGCCTAGCTATGTTAATGGCCGGAAAAGGCCTAGCAGCGCCTTCTTCCCACAAATAAAGTAATCTAATTTCTACTTTTGCTGGCGTAGTTGGTGTTTTAACAATGGGGGCGTAGTTTACTTTTTTTTGAAGCATCCAGTTTTGTGGATCCGGTAGGTTTTCAATATCTGATTTAACTACATCAATAATAACGCCTGCTCCCGCAAAAGAAAAGAGTGGCTTTAAAACGTAGTTTTCTAAATCTTCTGGAATGCTTGCTAGTTCGTTTACATAGTAGCTAGCTGGAATATTTGGGTGTTGTAGTAAAGGCATGGTGAATTTACTGATTCGGTAAAACCAGTTGGGGTGTCCGGCCCATTCTACGTTTATGTTTTCAAACAATATGCGTCCTGCATCTTTAATGTCCGCTGGCATTTGATCCAGTTCATCAAAAATGATTCGGTTATAAATTCTTTTGATTTGTATTTTTTCGCCTGCGTTGTTTTTATAAAAAAGAATTGCGCCTTCTTTGATTATATCGGTGATACAAACAATAGTAATGCCTGTGAAGGCTGCGGTTGCGTAAAAGTCAATCCTTGTTTTTTGCGTGTGTGGTTTTATTTCGAGTAACACCACATGTTTGGGATCATGATTTCCTACAATAATGGATTGTAGCTTTTGTAGGTACGTAATTTTAGTTAGGCCACTATAATACGCCGAAAAGGGTGCAGGGATCTCGTAAGCACTATGCATGGCATCATCTAGTAGTACCTGATAACCAAATAGGCTTGGAAAACCTTGCATTTCTATCAGTTGCGGTACTGGTTGGTTTTGTTCATTTATGCAAATGCCAAAATCAAAAGCTAAAAAATGAGGATGTGCCGTTTGATTGGGTACGTTTTTATTAGCTGGGATGGCCCAGTTTGTTTGTGCCGTAAAATTTGAATCTACAATTTTATCAATGATGTAATCGCAGGTGACCAGCATTTGCTGATTACAAACTGCGTCTAAAAAAACTGGTGGTTCTGCAACTCTAAAATCTATGGCACCTTCAAAGTCTTTATTTAATTCAGATAATAAATGCCCGTATTTATGTTCCGAAAAATGTTGATTGAACGTATTTCTTTGATCAGGTACCATGGCATTTGAATTTAGTGAGCAGCCGCATCAAGTATCGCCTGGTTTAAAAAATTAGGCAAAATAGTTTGGTAGGTAAGCATAATTTTTTCTGGGTCTTGCACCTGATCTACCATGGATTGCCACTTTTCGATACCATGATTTTCTGTAACAATAATTTTTTTATCCGCTTGTAGTAAATACAAATGCATACCTGCAGCGTCTACTTCTGCATGAAACTGTGTGCCCACAAAATAAGGACTAAAACGCATAGCCATAATAGCTCTTTCGTATGGCACGTGCGGGCGGTCTTTTTCGATGGCAAGAATGGAAGCGCCCATGGCTTCTATAAGTTCATCGTTGGGTTCAATCACCTGAAAGTCCCTGCTGTCAACGCCATAAAATGGGTTGTTTAATCCAGCAAGGAGAGGGTCTGAAACACCTGCTGTTGTTGGATGAACCGGAAATACGCCAAATGCAGTTGATTTTCTTTTACAAACGGTACCTACATGATAATATTTGCAGGCGAGTTGAAAACTATGGCATATAAAAAATACATGTTTGGGTTTTTCACTTTCGCTATTCCAAATTTCAATACTTTCTAGCCAATCAAAATAAGCATTCTCCCATTTGGTATCATTAGAATCAAGTGGAGAACCGGGTCCTCCACTTGAAATATAAATATCAAAACTAGTATCTGGTGTTTCTAATGCTTGTCTTACATCAAATACCTCATACGTGAGCGCTAGATTTTTTTGTGCAGCCCAGGCGTGTACAAGTTCATGAATACAGCGCATGCCCTCATTGGCATCGCCATCATATAGATCGAGTACGGCAACCTTAATGTTTTGCTCCATGTTTTTGTTTACGCGTTATAAATAGCTCAGGTTTGTTTTAGGCGTAAGCGTTAATAGCGTATGGTACATGAGTTTGATGGTTTCTTCGATATCATCGTGGTGTATCATTTCTACGGTGGTGTGCATATATCTTAACGGCATAGAAATTAGCACCGATGGGCAACCATCATTAGCGTACGCAAAACTATCGGTATCCGTTCCGGTGCTTCTGCTCAGGGTTCTAAACTGCACTGGAATTTTATTTTTTTGTGCAACCTCTTCTACCACCGCTAATAATTTATTGTGAATCGCAGGCGCATAGGCAAGCGATGGGCCTTTACCACACTGAATATCACCTTCCACAATTTTACTAATCATTGGGGTGCTGGTATCATGTGTTACATCTGTAATGATGGCGATATCTGGTTTAATACGGCGGGCAATCATTTCGGCACCACGAAGTCCAATTTCTTCTTGCACGGCATTTACGACATACAATGAAAAAGGAAGTTTTTTCTTATTTTCTTTTAATAAACGTGCCACTTCTGCAATCATAAATCCACCAATGCGGTTGTCAAAAGCGCGTCCAATATAATAGCCGTTTGCTAGTTCGTCAAAGCCTTCTTCATAAGTAACCACAGCGCCTATATGAATCCCTAAATCTTCAACTTCTTTTTTTGTTCTAGCACCGCAATCTAAACATAGGTTGTCTACTTTAGGTTGTTGTTCTTTATTATCGGGATTACCTAAACGCGTATGAATAGCAGGCCATCCAAACACCGCTTTAACGGGTCCTTTTTTACCATGAATCCAAACTCTTTTGGCAGGTGCAATTTGGTGATCTACACCACCATTTCTTTTTAAGTAAATAAGACCTTGATCATTGATATAATTTACAAACCAACTAATTTCATCGGCATGTGCTTCGATTACTACTTTAAAAGGAGCACCCGGATTAATCACACCTACTGCGGTACCGTATGGATCTGTAAAAATTTCGTCGGTATATTTTTTGATGTATTCGAGCCATACTTTTTGTCCACCCGATTCAAAACCAACCGGCGATGGAGTATTGATATAATTTTTTAAAAACGCCATGGATGCTGCTGTAACAACTGCATCTTTTTTCTTTGTTGTTTTTGAGTTTGTTTTTTTTGTTGCCATAATATTAAATTTCACTTTATTGTGATGAAAATAAAAGGGTAGCGATGAGGCCGCAGGCGGCTTTTACTACTATGAGTCCGTCAATGATTGCAAGATAATAGAGAATGCTTTTACGTTGGTGCATTTGGTAGCTTACACTTATCAACAAAATAAGGGGGATTGTGTTTAACAAAATTTGGTATCCTGTAAACTGGTGCAGAAAGCTGTATCGTAGGGTGGCCATTAATATTAGGGCACCAAGGGGTACAACAAACCAGTTGATGGTTTTAGTGAGCCCCATGCGCACCACCAAGGTTTTCATTTGTTTGTTGGCATCTGATTCAAAATCTTTGATGTCAAAAAGTACCGCTATCACTGAAATATATAGGGCATTGGATACAAACAAAATGGGTAGATGAGACATGTTCACAGGCTGCTGCTGCGATAATTTTAAATAGAGATAAGGTGCATAAACACCAACACCTGCCCAAATGCAACCAATAACAACCGGTTTTAGTAAGCCATACGACCGTAGGTTGAGAAAGGGATATTTTTTGGTATCAAAATAATATAAAAAAGATCCAAGGCCAATAAGACAGCAATACAAAATATCATCGATGCCCATTAAATGGATGCCCGGAAATAATGTATACAATTCATAACTGCCACCCACCAATAAAAAAGCGAATAGAAGCTTCTGTATTTTTTTGATACGCCCCGCATGTTCCCGCACCCAAATCGTTCTTTGGTTAGGGGCGTCATCAATACTTTCTAACAGGTAGGAGTGATTGTAATAATAAACGGTTGCAGCAGCAGCAAGTGCTATAAATAAAACAGGGATTTGGCGGTGACCTAACTGCGCAAAACTGCACAGGCAAAGGGCTGCTATGCATACCGCATAAAAATAATTGCCAAAGAAAAAAGAAGTAAAACGATGTTTAAAAAAAATACGCCACCGAAATAGTGTATCCCGGTTCACGTTTAATTCAGGATAATAATGTCGGAAGATACAACGGTGTCACTTTTATTTTTTGCTTTATCAGAAGCCCAAAATCTAAAATAACAAGTATCGTTTTTGCCGCATTTAGGAATAACGGTATAAATACTGCCCGGAATAAATCCAGTATTATAACCCACTTCAAAAACACCTTTTAAATTAGGCGTTGCTGTAAAGGCTGGTATTTTTACACGGTCGCTAAAATTATTACAGCCTTTTGTTTTGGTTACTTTTTGTACCCAAATGCTATCTGAAATATCGCCTTCGGCGTCTGTAAATTCCAATGAAAAAATGATGGCAGAGGCGCCCGAAAAAACCTTTCCATTCACCGACTTAAAAGTGAGCTGGGGTTTTGTGGTATAGGTATCTTTATTGCAAGCAAATATGGTTACAATAATTGCCGTTAATATCAATAATTTTGCCTTCATTCGTGTAGGTTTCTACTCAAATTTAGTAAAACAAACCAATCATTTGCTGTGTTGCCCATAGATGTTAACAATATTTTCTCTTCGGAGCCTGGTTTGTTTAACCAAGGAGCACTAGACCTCTTTGCGTATCAGTACAGCGGTAATGCGGTGTATCGGCGTTGGTGTGATCTTATTGTTCCGGCGGATCATCCTAAAAATGCAGCTGGTGTGCCTTTATTTGAGCATTATACGAGTATTCCGGCCATGCCTATTGGGTTTTTTAAAACCGAAACCGTGCAAACCGGAAATTACGAGCCTGCCCTTTTTTTTGAAAGCAGTGGAACCACCGGGATGGAGCAAAGCAAACATTATCTCAAAGACGAAGCCGTTTATCAGCGCAGTTTTTTTACAGCTTTTGAACAGGTGTATGGGCCGGTTACCAACTGGTGTATTATTGGGCTCTTACCTGCTTATTTAGAGCGTCCACATTCGTCACTTGTATACATGGTGGAGCATTTGATTCAAGAAACTAACAATGCGCACAGTGGCTTTTATTTATACGATCATGAAGCTTTAGCGCAAATATTAAAAGCCAATGAAACAGCAGGGCAAAAAACATTATTGATTGGTGTTACGTTTGCACTTTTAGATTTTGCCGCGCAATATCAGATGTCTCTACAACACACCACAATTTTAGAAACAGGTGGTATGAAAGGTAGACGTAAAGAATTAACCAGAGCCGAAGTGCACCAAACATTAATGAACGCTTTTCAGGTACCTACCATTCATGGCGAATATGGCATGACCGAATTATTATCACAAGCCTACGCCACCGGAAATGGTATATACAAATGTCCGCCATGGATGCGCGTGCTTGTCACCGAAGAAGAAGATCCACTAACGGTGAAAACCAGTGGGAGAGGCATTTTACAAGTAATTGACCTCGCTAATATCCATAGCTGTTCGTTTATTGCCACAGAAGATGTGGGCGCCGTTTACGCAGATGGTAGCTTTGAAGTTTTTGGCCGAATGGATCATTCGGCCCTACGCGGTTGCAGCTTAATGGTGATCTAAAAATTTTGCGCGAACGCAAAATAGCGTGTTACACACTTACATTAAAATCACGAAGTGCATCGTTTAAACTAGTTTTTAAATCGGTGCTAGCTTTACGCTGACCAATAATTAAAGCACAGTTTACTTGATACTCTCCAGCGTTAAACTTTTTAGTAGTGGTACCCGGAATCACCACCGATCTTGCTGGTACACGTCCTGTATATTCTACCGGCGTAGAACCACTCACGTCAATAATTTTTGTTGATTGTGTGAGTACCACATTGGCGCCTAGTACGGCTTCTTTTTCTACAATCACACCTTCTACCACAATACTTCTGCTACCTAAAAAACAACCGTCTTCGATAATAACAGGGCTTGCTTGTAATGGCTCTAATACACCGCCAATACCCACGCCACCACTGAGGTGTACGCCTTTTCCAATTTGTGCGCAACTACCTACTGTAGCCCAGGTATCTACCATGGTGCCTGCATCAACATAGGCGCCAATGTTTACATAACTAGGCATGAGTACCACCGAGCTAGCAATATAAGAACCATAACGTGCCACAGCTGGAGGAACGGCTCTAACGCCTAATTCTTTGTAGTTACTTTTTAATAACATTTTATCGTAAAACTCAAAAGGAGGGAGCTCCCATGTTTGCATTTGTTGA
Organism: Sediminibacterium sp.; assembly: GCA_044361485.1. Taxonomy (GTDB): domain Bacteria; phylum Bacteroidota; class Bacteroidia; order Chitinophagales; family Chitinophagaceae; genus Sediminibacterium. The sequence continues at coordinate 15,467 of JBIKIS010000014.1, read as the reverse complement.
ATACCAAAATACATAAGAATGGCCTGTTTAACCCACTCGTTTACCACCCATTTGTCTTCTTCTGGAAATGCTACACGCAAACGACCTTTGTCTACATCTTCAATCACGGCTCTAACGGCGTCACTGTAGGTTGTTTCTTTTAATAAATCTCTATTTGACCAGGCTTCAAGTATTAAATTTTGTAAAGACATGCTTAATTTTTTTGCAAACATAAGCAACACATCTTTAACTACCATTATCTAGGTTAATTCTCGTTAACAAATTGTAATTTGCCTGCGTGACACCACAATTTAATACAGATATTGAAGCCTGTTTGCGCGTTTTAGAAAGCGGGGGTCTTATTTTGTACCCCACCGATACCATTTGGGGTATTGGCTGCGATGCCACAAATGAAGCTGCCGTAGAAAAAATATTTACCTTAAAAAAACGTATCGAAACCAAGGCGCTTATTGTGCTCATTGCAGACGAGCGTTCACTATTACAATATGTGGCGAGCCCGCATATTGAGGTGTTTGATTATATCCAAGGTGTTTCTAAGCCCACCACTATAATTTATGAAAATGCCATTGGACTTGCCGGCAATTTATTAGCAGAAGATGGCTCTGTGGGTATTCGTATTTGTGCCGATGAATTTTGTAAGCACCTCATCAAGCGTTTTAGAAAACCCATTGTAAGTACCTCTGCTAATGTATCTGGCTTTCCGCCACCCAAAGTGTTTTCAGATATTGATATTGCTGTTAAAGAAGGGGTGGATTATGTGGTCCATTACCGTCAAGATGATATGACGCCAGTAGAACCTTCTGCTGTTGTGAAATGCGGTAAAGACGGGCGTTTCACAATTCTGAGGCCCTAATTGGCTCCTTTTGTTTTCTTTTGGTTATTTTTGCATTATGCACCGCATACTAGTTATTCAAACTGCATTTATTGGAGATGTGGTGCTCGCAACAGCGCTCTTACAAAATTTGCATGCAGCATACCCGGCAGCAACAATTGATATTTTAGTAAGGCAAGGTGCTGATGAACTTTTTACAGATCATCCCTACATTAACGAGGTGCATGTATGGAATAAAAAGAAAAACAAATACCAGCATCTTTTTCAAATCATACAAAGCATTAGGCGAATCAAATATGACGTTGTCATAAATGTGCAGCGTTATTTAGCCACTGGCATTATCACGGTTTTGTCGGGTGCTAAAAAAACAATTGGCTTTGATAAAAATCCACTCAGCTTTTTGTTTTCGGAAGTAGTGAAGCATCAGTTTGGTGCAGCCGCGGAAGCGGCTGAAGCGGGCGGGCGCGCAGCAGCGCAAAATTCAAACAGCGCGTATTTGCACGAAACCTCACGCAATCATGCGCTGCTGGCATCACTCACAACAGCGCCTGTTGCAAAGCCGGCACTGTATCCCTCTGCTGCTCATTTTGCAGCGGTGCAAAAATGGCAAGGCGCTCCTTATATATGTATGTCGCCGGGGTCGGTGTGGGAAACCAAAAAAATGCCTGCACAAAACTGGATCGATCTTATTAACGCAGTACCAACAAACTATACCATTTATTTGATGGGTGCGCCTAACGAAACTGCACTCTGCGCAGAGATACTCAGTGGTTCATCGAGAGAGGGAGTGTTTAATATTGCGGGACAGCTAAACCTGTTAGAAGCAGCGGCTCTTATTAAAGGCGCCCATTTAAATTATGTAAACGATTCGGCACCTATGCATTTGGCGTCTGCAACAAATGCACCTGTTGCTGCCATTTATTGTTCTACAATTCCGGCCTTTGGATATGGTCCATTATCGGATACACAATTTGTTGTTGAAACCCTGGAACACCTGCCCTGTAAGCCTTGTGGCCTGCATGGAAAAAAGGCTTGTCCACTAGGTCATTTTAATTGTGGCCATACCATTACAACTGCGCAATTACTAGCGCCTCTTTCGCTTATATAAATGAGCAAAGCGCTACATTTGCAAAGCATGGAAATTAATTGTTCACCACACGAAACCCAACTCTTTAAAAAAATAGGTGCCGCAGCAGATAAGCTGGGTGTGCCTGCTTATTTAATTGGTGGATTTGTGCGTGATAAAATTATTGGACGTCCTACCACCGATGTGGATGTGGTTTGTATTGGTGATGGTATTGCATTAGCGCATGAAGTAGCCGCACTTTTTTCACCAAAGCCTACAGTAGCGTTTTTTAAAACATTTGGAACGGCACAAATAAAAATTGATGATTTTATTATTGAATTTGTAGGTGCGCGTAAAGAAAGTTATGCTTCTGATAGCCGAAAGCCAAGCGTAAGCCCAGGCTCAATAGAGGATGATCAAAATAGAAGAGACTTTACCATCAATGCACTTGCCATTGGACTACATGAAGATGCTTTTGGACAACTCGTAGATCCATTTGGTGGACTTGAGGCCATTCAGGATAAAATTATTAAAACCCCTTTGGCGCCACATCAAACCTTTAGTGATGATCCGCTGCGTATGTTAAGAGGCATCAGGTTTGCGTGTCAGTTAGGCTACACCATTGTGCCTGAAACCCTAGATGCTATTGCGGATAGTGCACACCGCATCAGTATTATATCACAGGAGCGTATCACCGAAGAGCTTAATAAAATCATGCTCTGCGATAAACCATCTATTGGGTTTGATTTACTCTTTAAAGTAGGTTTATTACATAAAATTTTTCCGCAGCTTGTAGATTTATACGGCGCCGAAAATATTGATGGCATGGGTCATAAAGATAATTTTTACCACACCCTGCAAGTGCTTGATAATATGGCGGCTAGTACCCCCGATTTGTGGTTACGCTGGGCTGCATTATTACATGATATTGCAAAGCCAGCCACTAAAAAATTTGAAGAAGGTTTTGGATTTACGTTTCATGGTCACGAAGTAGTGGGTGCACGTATGGTGCCTAAAATATTTACCAAACTAAAACTTCCTTTAAACGAGAAAATGAAACTCGTTCAAAAATTAGTGTTGTTGCATTTGAGGCCCATTAGTTTAACCAAAGAAAATATTACAGATAGTGCCATTAGGCGTTTAATTTTTGATGCCGGCGAAGACATTGAGAGTTTAATGCTTTTGTGTAACGCCGATATCACCAGCAAAAACAAGCAAAAAGTAAAGCGCTATTTGCAAAATTTTGAAATGGTTCGCCTCAGAATTCAGGAGGTAGAAGATGGGGACAGGCTTCGTAATTGGCAGCCGCCAGTAACCGGAGAAATGATCATGGAAACCTTTGGGTTATCGCCTTCCAAAGAAGTGGGACTATTAAAAGACGCTATTAGAGAAGCTATTTTAGATGGTATTATTCCTAACGAATTTGAGGCTGCCACAAAGTTTATGCTTGAAAAAGCAGCTACTTTAGGGCTTCGTCCCGTATAAATAATTGTATTTTAGCAAAATAAACAAAAGAGCATGGCTGTTTTAAAATTTAGGGTGTATTTAGAAGAAGATGACGCGGTGTACAGAGACATTGCCATTAAGCATACACAAACTTTTGCGGAACTACATTACGCTATTTTAAAAGCGTATGAATTTGATAGCAAGCATCAGGCTACTTTTTATAGAAGTAATGATAAGTGGTTGCAAGGCCGCGAAATAAGTTTTGAAGTGTACGATAAAAAATATCAGGCACCACCTTTATTAATGGCTGACACAGCTATTGGAACCGAAATTATAAATACCAATCAAAAGTTTGTATACGAATATGATTTTGCAAAAGGGTGGTTGTTTTTAATTGAGCTGATTCATGTAAGTAAAGAAACCGATGCTACACTTACTTATCCGCTCGTTACACGCACCGAAGGTATTGGTCCACAACAATACGGTACCAAAAGTTTACTGGGCAATAAATTTGCCGACATCGAAGAAAAATATGATTTATCAGAAGCTGCAGATGGTTTTGGTGAAGAAGGCGATGAAGAAGATAACGGTAGTGATGATGCAGATGACGATGTGGTAGACACGCAAGATGAGTATGGACAAGACGAATATTAATAAGGTCTTAGCGCTACTTTCTAACAGTAGTGATTTTGATGCAAACATTCCCACTGTCATTGTTATCGTTGGTCCTACGGCTGTAGGTAAAACGGCTTTTGCCATTTCGCTTGCACAGCATTTTAATACCCAAATTATTTCTGCCGATTCGAGGCAGTGTTACAACGAACTTTCTATTGGTGTTGCCAAACCCTCAACCGACGAACTTGCTGCAGTCAAACATTATTTTATAGGCACCCATTCTATAAACGAAGAAGTAAACGCGGGTGTTTTTGAAAAATACGCACTAGACACAGCGGTAACAATATTTAAAACAAATGCAGTAGCCGTAATGGTAGGTGGTACAGGGCTTTACATCAAATCTTTTTGTGAAGGAATAGACCTGATGCCCTCAATCGATCCAGCCCTTCGAAATAAAATTATTGAGGATTACGAAACAAATGGAATTGAATGGTTGCAACATCAAGTAGCCGATAACGATCCCATTTATTGGGAAAGCACACACGAAAAAAACAATCCGCAGCGCCTCATGCGTGCACTAGAAATGGTGCTAGCAACTGGAAAATCCATCACTGAATTTCAATCGGCACAAAAAGTTACAAGGCCTTTTAATATTTTAAAAATTGGCCTATCCATGCCACGTGAACTACTCAATGAGCGCATTAATAATAGGGTAGATGCAATGATGGAGGAAGGTCTTTTACAGGAAGTTGCAAGCCTTATGTCAAGTGCAAATGTAAATGCACTACAAACAGTGGGCTATCAAGAAATTTTTGCACACTTAAGAGGTGAAATATCTTTACAAGAAGCTGTACTACAAATTAAGCAACACACCAGGCAGTATGCCAAACGTCAAATGACTTGGTTTACAAAAGATACCGCAGTAAACTGGTTAGAACTTGATACCAAAAGTTAACATCACCGTTCCTCTCGCTCCTGCTTGTGAAGCAAATGTATTTGGCTTATCGTTTAAGCGGTAAGCAAATTGAACATCTTGGTTCATGATATGCGCATAGCTTAAATCAATAAATATACCATGGTCTCGGTAGCCAATACCGCCTGTGGCAAGTATTCTGCTCGCATCTAAAGCTTCGTCGGCGTAGGGGCTACCATAATAAGCACCACCCAATCTAAACATAACGGTATGGAATTTTATTTCACCGCCTAGCTTTAAATTAAAGTTGCCTTTGTAGTTTTCTTTAACGGCTTCGTTTAGCTGGGTGTAGTAATTTGTTAAACCCATATCGTTGGGGTCTGCAGATGAAAATCTTGAGGCTTTGTAATTTACATACTCAATATCGGCACTTACAAAAGCACGTTGTTTGCGGGTGTCTTTCACTTCTCTAAAAACATAACTCGCACTAGCGGTGGCTCTCCACGGCGTAATTAGGGTGTAATTGCTTTGACCTGGTTGGCCACTATTGAGTGCATCGCTGTTTGCAGATCTTGTACGTGCATACGATTCGGTATTGGCAATCATTGAAGCCCTTACTTCATCTTTAAATCCTATGATTTGAGGGGTATGAAACGCAACGCCCACACGCCAAAATTCGGTGGGTTTATAAATGGTTCCGAGTTTTAAACCCATACCAATACCTCTTGAACTAAAACTTTCTTGAAAAGTGAAACTTTCAAATTGATTATTGGGGTTCGTAGTAGCGTCTTTTTCGGTGTAGGTAAGTTCACGATTGTAATTGATGATAGGAATGGTTAAGCTTCCACCTACATACATTTTGTCTTCCATATTGCCTGCTAAACCCAGTGCCAATTCGTGGTAACCTCCATTTGTATTGGCGTCATAACTTTGGTTTACACCGGTAGAAATAGGCACCATGCTTTGGTATCCATCAAACCTACCTTGTGCATTGTTAGACGTATCCACTAAAAAAGTTCGGAACGCAAGTGATGATCCAAAAATATAATTGCTAAGTGCTGCATTGGTATCTGCTAAATCGCGGGTTAGTTCTTCGAGGTATTGCTCCGAAAAAGAACTCATATTATTATAGCCCTTAAACGTTACCCTGTTGTTGTAATTGGCTACTTGGTTGATAGAAATAGCAATGGCATTGCTAGTCCACTTGCTTTTGTTGTTGTTGCTAAATCCAAAAACAAAGCCACTCGTACCATATTGCATATTATTTTTTGCACTGGTAGTATCGGAACCTCTATAATTAAATTTGTTGTTGTTGAAGTTCATACCAGGCGACATTACAAACTCAGATGTTTTAAACAAACCAAGTCCTGCAGGGTTTACGTGGTTGGCTGTAATATCTCCACCAAGTGAGCCCATCACACCACCGGTTGCTATATTTCTAGCAGAACCATTTTGAGTAAACCACGCTGTGCGAAGTGCATAGTCTGGTTGTTGTGCAAATAAGGTTGTAGCAAATAAAGTTGCAACAGCAAGTATTGTTAGTTTCATAAATGTTTGATTGAATCCGTTAGAACTAGTTATCTCTTCCGCCTCTGCCACTTGTTGCACTAGAGCCGGTGCTTTTTACACCACCGCTATTGCCACCTGCATTGCTTGAAGGAATGGCTACGCCACCATTACTCGAATTAGAAAAACTTCTGGAAGCTCTATCCCAGCTATCGTTGTTTACAGCGCCAGCAATTGTGGTAGCTGTAGAAAACACCCTTTTAACGAGGTTACCAAAACTATTGTTGTTGTTGGGACCTGTTTCAAAGACACCCGTTTTTGGATTGCGGTAGCCCAAATTAACGTTGCCGTATGTTTTATTTTTAAATGCAGTAACATTGGATCCTGCACCTCCGCCAATATTTACCCTTGGATTTTTAAAAGCAATAACGGTACTAATTGGATTTGCAATACCACCGCGCCAGCCGTAGCCAAGTCCTAGATTAGGTCCAAAACCAAATGCTGGATTAAGTCCAGACCACTGGTTAAACCCATTCATGCAACCGCAGTTAAAATTGTACCTGAAGTTGTTGAAATTGTTGTTGAATCTATTGCCCATAAAATCAAAACGTGGATCGTACCAATAATCAAAATCATCGATACAATTAAAGCGGTAACGGTTGCTTAGTTTAAGGCGTAAAAAACGGTCTTCCTGAACCTCGTTGTATCGCTCATATTGATCCCTAGCTTCTTCTTCGCGCTCTAACTCCTTTTTACTCGTACCATTGGCTGGCGAGTAATAAACGTCGTCGGGAGTTTGTCCGGCTTCGTAAACGGTTCCGCAACTGGTTGCAAAAACAAGTAAAACTGCTACAGATAGGAGTTTAGTTTTCATGGCAGATAGGTATTTAGGTATACTATAATGCGAAGTTACATACATTTGCGGTGCAGGCAACTACAATTACAGGGTTGGTAATTAATATCTAAACTAACAATTGTAAGCCTATTATATTGTTAAGAATATTGTAATTCAATTATGAGTAAGGAAATAACCCCAAGAGCCCAGGATTATTCGCAGTGGTACAACGATTTAGTGATTAAAGGAAGCCTCGCAGATCATAGTGCGGTTAGAGGCTGTATGGTGATTAAACCCTATGGTTTTGCACTATGGGAAAACATGCGTGATGTACTAGACAAAATGTTCAAAGACACGGGTCACCAAAATGCATACTTCCCTTTATTTATTCCTAAAAGTTTATTTGAGGCCGAAGAAAAAAATGCAGAAGGTTTTGCAAAAGAGTGTGCAATTGTAACGCATTACCGTTTAAAAACAGATCCTAACAATAAAGGAAAATTAATTGTAGATCCAGAAGCAAAACTAGAAGAAGAACTAGTAGTGCGACCAACATCGGAAGCGATTATTTGGAATACCTATAAAGGATGGATTCAGTCGTATCGTGATTTACCAATACTTGTAAACCAGTGGGCCAATGTGGTACGCTGGGAAATGAGAACCCGTCTTTTTTTACGCACTGCCGAGTTTTTATGGCAGGAAGGTCATACCGCGCATGCTACTAAAGCAGAAGCTGTGGAAGAAACAACTAAAATGTTAGATGTGTACGCCGATTTTGTAGAAAATTGGATGGCACTTCCCGTTATTAAAGGTGTAAAAACAGCCAACGAACGTTTTGCTGGTGCCGAAGATACCTATTGTATAGAGGCTATGATGCAGGATGGTAAAGCGTTACAGGCAGGTACCTCGCACTTTCTAGGACAAAATTTTGCAAAAGCTTTTGATGTTAAATTCTCTGATAAAAACAACAACCTAGAATATGTGTGGGCTACGAGTTGGGGGGTGAGTACCCGTTTAATTGGTGCACTTGTGATGGCGCATAGTGATGATCAAGGGCTTGTGTTACCACCAAAAATTGCTCCACTACAAGTTGTGATTGTTCCAATTTTTAAAGGCGACGAACAAAAAGCTGCGATCGATGCAAAAGTAAATGTGATGATGGCCGAATTAAAAGCGCTTGGTGTTTCTGTAAAATATGACGACAGTGATAATGCAAGACCCGGATGGAAATTTGCAGAATATGAAATGAAAGGGGTGCCTGTACGAATTGCCATTGGTGCAAGAGATTTAGAACAAAATATTGTAGAAGTGGCAAGACGTGATACCAAAGAAAAAGCAAATGCATCAATTGATGGTATTGGACTTCATGTAAAAAATTTATTAGACGAAATTCAGGCTAATATTTTTAATAGAGCCAAGGCCTTTAGAGATGATCATATTTCGGAGGCTAATACTTGGGATGAGTTTGTTGATTTACTAGATAACAAAACTGGATTTATATCGGCACATTGGGATGGTACTCCAGAAACAGAAGAAAAAATCAAGGAACAAACCAAGGCTACTATTCGATGTATTCCTTTAGATAATAAGCAGGAAGCGGGCACTTGTATTTTATCGGGCAACCCTTCTACACAGCGCGTTTTATTTGCGAGGGCTTATTAATTTATGAAGAAGCAAAAAGAGTACCATCCATCCATGCAGCCCTACCTAGATGGGCAGGTGATATTATTTGATAAGCCACTCAAATGGACATCTTTTGATATCATTAAAAAAGTGCGTTACCAAACCCGCATTGCAAAAGTAGGTCATGCCGGAACCCTAGACCCACTTGCTACAGGGCTTTTAATTGTTTGCACCGGAAAATTTACCAAGCAAATCAATGATTACATGGGCATGGAAAAAGAGTACACCGGTACCATTACACTGGGTGCTACAACGCCTACTTTTGATTTAGAAAGTGAGCCTACTAATATTACCTCATTGGAAAATATTACGGCACAAAAAGTGTTGGATGCCACCGCTCAATTTACGGGAGCTATTATGCAAATGCCGCCCATGCACTCTGCCATTAAAAAAGATGGACAGCGATTATATTATGCAGCTCGAAGTGGTGAGGTCGTAGAAATAGATCCAAGGCCTGTTACGATTTACGAATTTGAAATCACAAATATTGAATTGCCCCTAGTGCATTTTAGGGTCTTGTGTAGTACCGGAACCTATATTAGAAGCTTAGCCAACGACTTTGGTGCAGCACTAGGTGTAGGTGGGCATTTGAGCAATTTAAGACGTACAAAAATTGGATCTTTTAAAGTAGAAGACGCTATGCAAATTACTGCGTTTGAACAGCATATTGCTGCGCTAAAAGGGGAGACCGATACCAAACTGTAAAGCCAGGTTGTTTACTTTTAAACCAGAGGCGCGCGTTTCTGTAATAGCAAAATTATTAAAGCTCATCCATCCATTGTTTTGCTGACGTGCAGGATCTTTAACGCGGTAGGCTAAATCAAAGCGTAATAAAAAATACGAGAAGTCAAACCTAAGTCCGGTACCTACACCAATAGCTAGGTCTCTTCCAAAATTTTTAAATGTAAAATGTGCATCAGGTTCGGTGGCATTTTTTTTAACGTTCCAAATATTTCCAATATCTGCAAATACAGCGCCCCCAATTTTAACCGATGAAAAATCGGCAACCGTAAAACGGTATTCAATATTTGTTTCGAGTTGCATGTCGCCAAAACGGTCTCTATAACTAGAGTTAACCGTATCACTAAACACAGAGCTTCCAAGTCCTAACTGTCTAAGTCCCCAAGCACGCATGCTGTAAGGGCCTCCTGCAATAAACTGTTTAAAAAACGGCAAGCTTTTACCTAAAACAGGATCGGAGCCATAGTTATAACCAAAGCCAGCAAAAGCACGGTATGCAAATTCAGATTTTCTGTAACGGTTTAATTGTCGGTACTCCGTTTCGGTTTTAATGTAGCGGTATACATTGTTTTTAATGCTTGGAAAAACTTCAAAAATAGCACCTGCTTCTTCGGCACTAATGCGCAGGTAGTGACTTCTATTTTTGTGTTTGACACTATTAACGGTTCTAATAAAAGAAAAGCTTTGACTAAAAATATTGCCCTCATTAAAAGAAGCTTGTAAAAACGGATTGTTTTTTATAAGGCTATCTAGTCCACCAAGTCTGGTAATACCATAGAGTTCTAAATTAAGTGGTTTGTACAACCAAATATTATCGCCACTCTTTTTTTGTTGGTGCCACTCGTAACCAATACTAGTAACCAAAGAATTTAATTGGTAGTAATCTTTTCTATCTACATATGAACCGTTGATAGAAATAAGTGTTCTTTGGTTGTCTAATGCCTTTATTTTCTTCCAATTTTTAAAAGGCTGCATGATATGCGGAATCGCATACGTATGTCCTGCATTGATTAAAAAAGTTTGTACAATATTATTGTCTGTGGCGCCAATTAAATTTAGTTCTACTCCGGTTCTAAAACTTGTTACCGATTGTATGGCCTGCTTCCAAACGTTGCGGTTGGTGTAGTTTAAATTGGTAGAAATACCGAGCGTATTACCAGTTACAATATCTGCAGAGTTGCGGCTACCTTCTAAATCGATAGAAGCACTTTGTTTAGAAGCGGGCACTAAAAACAAATGAATGTCAAGGCTGTCTTTTGCTGTTTTTAAAACTCTAGCATCTACTTGCTGCCAGGCGCCTATTTGCCCTACGGTATTGAGGGTTTTATAGTAAAGCCCTTCATTGTAAAGGGTTCCAGGATATAAATAATTATGCTGGATGAGGGGTTTGCTACTAAATTTTCCCGTTTTATTGTGAAAAAGTATTTGCTTGTTAAAGGTGTTGGTTAAAAACATATTACCAATTAAAGTATCAGGTGATTCGTAAATACTTACTTCTGGATAATAGTGAACGGCTCTTATGGTAAATGGTGTTGTTTGATTGGTGTCAAGTGCCTTTTTATTTTTTATGAGAATATCCCAGTTGATATTTGATTGTTGTTTGGCCTGGATGCTATCAATTCGATTAATTTGTAAAAATGGATTGGTAACAATTTCTAACAATTTGGTATCTACGGTATCAACTTCTGCCACTAAATTTTCTTTGGTAAAACCAAAGTACCCATTGTTCCGATAAAGGTTTGTTAATCGGTCCAAGTCTTGACTGATGCCTTCTTTGGTGTATGTGCTACCTTGTTGAAGCAAGCTTTCTTTGTTATGCTTATTGGTTAGTTCTTGCAAACTACTGTCTTCTATAGCGTAGCCCACTTTGTTAACCAGTGTTTTACTGCCGGTATTGATTTTTAATGCAATGTAGGTTTGTAACTGATCACCAATAGTGTCAACTCTAACTGAATCCGTAAAAGAAGCTCTATAAAAACCCCTGGTTTGTAAATAGGCATTCATGAAGCTAATAGAACGCTGTAAGTTAATGGGTTCAAATACCGCAGGCTGCTTCATTTTATAAAAAAAGCCAAATTTTTGGATGCTTCGGATCCTAATACTATCGTCCCAATAATTATCTAGTTCGGTAGTTAGTTGTTTTTTCTCATCTTTGGACCCTGTACCGGCAATTTCAATTTTATTGTTGTAAACAAAAGCCTTGTTAATAGGGTAGTTGACAACCGTTGTTCGGCGTTGTTCGGAACAGGCAGATAACACACAAATCACAACAATAGTGACAAGTGTACTGGTTAAATAATTAAAATTGCTTACTAAACGCATAACGATGGTAACAAAGTCTGAGCTCAAATATATCCAATCTTTGTCCGACAAAAAAGTTAGACTTGAAACCGGTTGTTTTATTGCCGAAGGCGTAAAGCTGGTGGGAGAAATGATTGCTACAGGCTATCCTTTAAAAGCCTTGTATGCGCTTGATAGTTGGGAGTCGCCAGATCCTTCAATTGAAGTGACCCGCATTGAAGCATTTGAACTTGAAAAAATGAGCATGCTTCAAACACCCAACCAGGTACTAGCTGTTGCCATGATGCCTCAAAAAAAAGAGGTATTAAATTTGGGGGGGCCATTAACAATTGTACTAGATGGTATCCAAGACCCTGGAAATATGGGCACCATTATTAGAACCGCAGATTGGTTTGGCATTACACAAATAGTAGCTAGTGAAGACACGGTAGATGTTTACAATCCAAAAGTAATTGGTGCTACCATGGGTAGTTTTATGCGCGTATCAGTCACTTATAAAAATTTAGCAGACTGGATGCCAACTGTAAAATTACCAGTGTATGGCGCTTTATTAGAAGGTGAAAATGTATTTACAATAAAAACGCCTCAGAAGGGCCTTCTTGTTATTGGTAGTGAAGGAAAAGGTATTCGTGAAAATATTTTGGAATTCATTACACATCCGGTTACCATTCCTAAAATTGGTGATGCAGAATCTTTAAATGCAGGTATCGCCGCAGGTATTATTGTGGCCCAGTTAACGCGCTAATTATTTAAATTCAATAGCTTTTACTGGACTTATTTTTGGAATGAGTAGTGTAGGTAAAAACAGGGATACAAAACAAACTATTGTAGTGCCAGCACAAACAGCAGCTACCTGCCAGCCAATAATTTTTACGGGTGCCACTGAAATGTAATAAGACGCTTCGTCGAGCGTAATAAATCCGGTAGCTTGTTGTAAGAAACAAATACCAAGTCCTATAACAAGGCCAAAGCCAACGCCAGCAAGGGTTATAAAGGAGGCGTATACAATAAATATTTTTTGAATGGTCCAGTTTGTAGCCCCCATCGATTTTAAAAGTCCAATCATATTGGTGCGTTCTAGCATTAATATGAGTAGGCAGGTCATTAAATTAATAAGCGCTACAATTCCCATCACTATAAATACAACATTGCGGTTGACGTCTTGAATGTCTAGCCAGTCAAAAATATTTGGGTATACTTCTTTGATGCTTTTACTCATCCATTCCGAAGGTAGCGCATTGGATAAAGCACTACTAATGGCGTCTAAATTTTGATATTGATGTATAAAAACTTCGTAGCCGCCAATTTGATTGGGTTCCCAATTATTAATGCGCCTGATGAGGTTGATATCTGCTATCATAAACAATTTATCATACTCATCTATGCCGGTATGATAAAAGCCAACCACTACTAATTTACGGTAGGTTTTTTGAGCATCTGAATTGGCAGCAACAAAATGAACCTTAATGGTATCATTTATTTTAATTTGAAGCTGCTTTGCAACAGCGTCCGAAACTAGGGTTTCTTTGCTGTACAAACTATCTGTAAATTGTATCCATCTGCCAGCTACTAAAAATTGCTTGAGCGCAGTATGGTTTTCATTTTTTTCGATGCCTTTAATAAGTACGCCTTCAATATCATTTTGGGATTCTAATACCGCAGATTTTGTTGCAAAACTGTTGTAAGAAGTTACGGTAGGCGTTTCCGATATAATTTTTTCGATGAAACTATTTTTGGTGAGCGGCAGCTCTTCAGATATCAAGGATTTGCCCGTCTCATATTTTTGTACCCGGATATGACCCCAAAATCCAAAAATTTTATCCGCCACCTTTTCCTGAAAACCATTTACAAATGCAAGCGTAATGATCATGGCCGTAATGCTCACGGCAGTGGCCGCCACAGAAAGCCGGATGATAAATCTGGAAAAGCTTTGCTGCTTATTAAAAGCGATGCGTTTGGCAATATGGTAGGATAGGCCCAAAAAGGTTGTTTTGGTAAAATTACGAATAGTATTTTTGTAAGCATGAATCTAACCCATAAATATTGGACTAGCTGGATACTCTTACTATTTGTTTGTGTGACTGCTCCTAAAGCGCAGCGTGCGCCAGACCAAATTTATATGTCCAATATTAAAACGCCGGTTCTTTTTCAGCAAAATGATCAATTTTCTATACCAATCATAAGACTTCAATCGTCGGATGCATTAGAACTTCATTTTGATGATTTGTCGGGTGTCCCTAAAAATTATTTTTACAGTTTTCAACTTTGCAACGCCGATTGGACACCTGCCATGTTAAATCCATTTGATTATATCAGTGGCTTTCCTCAAAATAGAATTAGCATGTACCGTGTATCAAGTGTTGCATTAACGCGTTATGTACATTATCAAGTGCTACTACCCGAAAAAAATTCCGTTCCAACAAAAAGCGGTAATTATATTCTAAAAGTTTTTTTAGACAACGATACTTCTAAAATTGCGTTTACAAAAAGGTTCTATGTGCTAGACGAAAAAGTTACGGTAGGCGCTGGTATCACTCAGCCTTACGGTTCCGACATTATGCGCACACACCAAAAAATTCAGGTCAATGTGGGCACTAAAGATTTAAATATTTTAAGCCCGGGACAGCAAACAAAACTGCTTATTTTACAAAATAATAAATACATCGGCGCTGGTTTTATAACGCAGCCTACATTTATTAGAGGTAAAAATTTTGAATATTCAACAGAAGATGCCCCCTTTATTTTTGAAGCCGGAAAAGAATACCGCTGGGTTGATCTTCGAAGTTTTAGATTTGAGTCGGATAGGGTTGTTAGAACCGATAAAACTACAACGCCATTAACCATTGTTGTGAAACCCGATTTTACAAGAAACGATCAGCGCAATATTTTTTACATCGATGCCAATGGCTGGTCAACAACGGCTAGTACCGAACTTATTAATCCTTGGTGGCAAGGCGATTATGCAAACGTGAATTTCACCTTCGTACCCCCCGGATTAAAGCCGTTCCCCGGCAAAGAACTGTATTTGGTAGGAGCACTTACCGGAAATATGATCGGGGATACTGCAAAAATGGAATTTGACCCTAGCGTAGGCGCCTACACCAGGACCCTACTATTAAAACAGGGTTTCTATAATTATACGTACCTTACTAAAGATAAAGGGGCTCCTTTATCCACTTCTTCTTTTGCCCTGACAGATGGTAATTTTTGGGAAACTGAAAATGATTATACCGTTTTTTACTATTACCGGCCACTTGGTGGCCGTCATGACGAGTTAATAGGCTTTGCCAAGGTGAATTCACGAAATCAGCTCAGAACCAGATAATTTGGTGTATTTAATGCCTTAAAAATTAGGGAGAATTGAGGGCAAACCTTACTTTTGCACCGGCAGGTCTTACACGACCAGCTCCTGCAGAACCTCCCCAGGGTAGGAATACAGCAAGGATAAGCGGTTGAGCGGTGCGATGTGAGTAGCCTGCCATTTTTTTTATTCCCCGTCTATTTCGGGGAATTTACTTTTAACAGAAAAACC
>JBIKIS010000119.1:0-6215 GCA_044361485.1 Sediminibacterium sp. | reverse complement strand
GCGTTAAAAAAGTAGCTAAAATGGTGCTTACACTTGTGAGGGTTACAGAAAGTGCAAGGTTGGCCTTTGCTAAATAAGACATAACATTAGAAGCTAAACCACAGGGCATGGAGCCAATAAGAACAATACCTGCCGCAATTTCTGGTTCAAAATTAAATAAGGTAGCAAGTGCAAAACCCATCAATGGCATAAATGTAAAATGCCCAATGAGTCCAATGAATACTGCTTTTGGTTGTTCGGCAACGCGTTTAAAATCTTGTAAGCCTATTTCGGTACCCATGCCAAACATGATAATTTGAATGAGTGGCGTAATGAGTCCTTTTAATTTAAAACCACCTATTTCAATAAAATATTGCGGATAGTTTAGGGTAATACAAACGCATGCTAAAATAACCATGGTAAAACTGAGGCCTTGATAGGTTTTGGTATGTTTTACGCCCAAGCTTAATGATAAAAAACCAAGTGATATACATAAACCTAAAAAACTTGTTTGCTGCAAGGCATATAAAATACCCGTGAGTGCAAATAAGGCCAAAGAAATATAAAAGTATATTTTGTAGTTTTTCATCTGTTCATTTTTTAGTGCTGCCTACCAGGTTCTTTTTTCTAAAAACTTTTCGAGTGAAGCTTTTGTGATTTGAGGTTCGTTGGGGTGCGCTGCTATCCAGTTTAAAAAAGCAGTTTTAATGGTTTCATTCCACTGGCTATCTATTTGTCCAGCAGTAAAAGTTCCAGCCTTTAATACATCTTTTGAAAACCTGTCTCTCACAGCAATAAATTCGGCGGTAGCTACTACTTTTTCTGCCATGTGCGCAGGAATAAATAATACGCCTTCTCTTTCTGAGAGTACGAGGTCGCCAGGTAGCACAACGGCTGCACCAATTCTGATGGGGCTATTAAGTCCAATGAGCACTACTTCTTCTAAAAAGGAAGGATGAAAATCCCTAACGTACGCATTAAAGCCTTTGATTTGTGCAAGCCCCGATAAATCTCTTGCGGCGCCATCAAAAATAACGCCATTGCCTGTTTTATTAAAAATAGACGCGCCTAAATTGTCGCCAATGAGTGTGCCTTGGGCAATTTTTCCAAATGCTTCGGCAACATATACGTCTCCTTTTTGAAGTACTTGAATGGGCCATGCGTTGGTATTACCCGTGCGACCTTCATTTTTTCCACGCTCTTTAATGAGCGCTTCTATATCGGGTCTAGTAGGGCTATAACGCGCGGTAACAACCCTGCCAACAACAGGAACATTGTCATGCACCATTTTCCAATTACCTTCAAATTGATTTTTATAACCTTCGTTATAAAGTACTTGCCATGCTTCTTCGATTCCAATTTTTTTTGCTCTTTCAATAATGGCATCAGGTATTTTAGGTCTACCATCTTCAAATCTTTCACCCTTCCACTGTGATGTTAGGTAAATAAGTTCCGAAGCAGGAAACTGTTGCGCATTAGAAATACAAAAACAAGCAATAAGTAATAATAAGAGACCCGTTTTTTTCATACAATTTATTTTACAGCAGCTTCTAAAACTTCTTTTAGTCTTTTAGCAACAATTACATCTTCTCCTTCTTGCAATGACCATGCAGTCATGCCAATATTATCTTTTCCACCCACCGATTCAATAGAAGGTGATCCATTACGAAGGTCTAAACGAAGTTGCTCGCCGGTTTTACCAATTTTACCGTAATCGAAACTGATATTTAAAGTAGGGGTGACATTGCCTAGTACTGGGGTAGAAATTTTTGTGGTAACACCAGGAACTGAATCGGCAGCTGCTTGTATTTTTTTTATTCTTTCTAAAAAAACAAGGGCTTCTGCATCATGGTCAATTTTTACAAATTCTTCTACAGCAACCATCATGCCTAAAATTTCTTCTTTGTTTACTTTCATTCCTCTACCAATGGTTTCACCACGTGGAGGCATGGATAATCTTGCTGCTTTAATAAGGTCTTTTTTACCCATTAATAAACCCGCACTTTGTGGGCCACGGAGGGCTTTTCCGCCAGAAATAGCAACAAAATCAAAACCCATTTCATTGAAGCGCCATAAATTACTTACAGGCGGAACGTCTGCAGCAATATCGATAGTTGTAGGGATGCCATATTTTTTTCCAATTGCTACCCACTCTTCGTGCTGAATTTGTCCTTTATCCGATTGCACATGCAAAAAGTGCATCGCTGCCGTGTTTGGATTGATGGCTTTAATTAATTCATCGAGGGTTTCTACCATTACAATTTTAACACCCGTGTTGGTTAATGCCTGATTGTATCCAATGGCATGTGATTTTTGACAAATCACTTCTGTTTTCATGCCCGTACCTTCAAGTTTTGGAAGCTGCTTTACTTTTACAGGATCCATTCCTGTTAATATACCTGCCATGCCAAGTGTTAGTGCAGCAAATGCACCACTTGTTACAACAACCGCTTCGGCTCTTGTAATTTGTGCAAGTCTTTCACCTACTTTATCATGTAAATCATCAAGCATGCAAAATTTATGCGAGGCTTGCCTAATAGCTTCTACTGTGGCAGGACGCATGAGCGTTGCAGTCATGGCAGTATAAGTACCAGCTGCATTAATAAATGTACGCACACCTAGTTCACTAAACAAGTCGCGTTTTTTAGCCACTTCGAGTGGTGTAGATTTTGGTGCCGCATTGGCAAGTCCACTGGCAATAGCACCACCAGCAAGCGGTGAAATTGAAATATATTTGATGAGGTCTCTGCGTTTCATGATTTTTTGTTTTTTATTAATTAGCAATTGCAATACAATCCATTTCTACAAGTGAATTACCCGGTACGCCACCATAAGTAGCTACTGTTGTTCTTACAGGCGGGTTGGCGCCAAAGCGGCCTTTGTATACTTCGTTCATTTGTTTGTAATCATTTAAATCGGCGAGGTATACATTTACTTTTAAAACTTTTTCCATAGAGGATCCAGCTTTAATGAGTTCTTTCTCCAATTCTTTTAATACATGATCGGTGTGTGCCTTGATATCTCCTTCAAAGTGCGCACCTTTCCCGGCTACAAAAACCATTCCTCCAAATTTTGTAGAACCTGAAAAAAGTGGAACGTCCTGATCGTACTGTACATTAAATACTTCTTTTTGTGGAGCTGTTTCACTGTTATTACTAGCAGCGTTTGCAGCTATTGTTGTGCCTGTAACACCCAGCAGGCCTGCAAACATTTTTCTGAAAATGGAGCGGCGGTTGTTTGTTTTCATAGCGGTTTATTTTGTTTTAAAATTTTATTTTACTTTTTATTTGAGTTCAACAATCATTTCTATTTCTACCGAAATATTATTTGGTAATGCGGCCACACCAAGGGCAGATCTCGCATGCTTTCCTCTTTCTCCAAAAATTTCTACCATCAAATTTGAAAATCCATTCATCACTTGAGGTTGTTGTGTAAAATTGGGCTCCGAGTTAACAAGCCCTAACACTTTTACAATACGTTTTACTTTATTTAAATCACCGATATAGGCTTTTAACGTAGAGATCATTGAAATGCCTGTGAGTCTTGCCGCTAGTTGACCTTCTTCGATGGTTACATCTTTGCCAAGGTGCCCAAACATTTGACCGCCCCCTGGTTTATCTGGTCCATGACCCGATAAATATACCAGGTTGCCTACCTGCACTTGTTTTACATAATTGGCAATAGGAGGTACCACAGGAATTAATTGAATGTTTAATTGTTTGATGCGTTCTTCGGGATTAACATCCATAGGGTCGTTACTAAATACCAAACAAACTGGGCCACTTACCGCCATGTCCTGATTGGTGTTGGTTAATTTACCGGTAGCATCATCAAAAGAAAATATTTGCACTTTATCTTCGGTTTGACTCGCTACAAAAACAAAGTTTCCATTCGGTGAAAAACTAAAATTTCGTGGCCTCTGCGCTACTGGCTGATGGTACATTTTGGTAAGCTTCCCATCTGCTTCAATTTTAAATACCGTTAACTGCTCGCTCGTAACACGGTTGGTGGTAATAAGCCATTTACCACTAGGTGAAATATGAATATCGCCACTTCCTTTTGTAGCAGTTGTTTTTGCAGTATCTGCTGTAATGGTTTGTATTTTTTCTAGCGTATTAGCACGAATAGAAAACACATCAACAGTGCCCGATAACTCATTGATTAAATAACCGTGCGTACCACTATTATTAAAAACAAAATGCCTTGGGCCGTTGCCGGGTGTGATGGATACAGTGGTGTACTTTTCCTCGAGTAAACCATCTGCATAAATTTTATGCATGTAAACTTTATCGGCACCTAAATCTGTTACCAATAACCAGTTATCGTCTGGTGTTAAAACAACATTGTGTGCATGCGAAGCTTCTTGCCTTGCTTTATGAATGCTTGATCCGCTGTAATTTATTTCTTGTGCAATTGGTAGCAGTGCTCCATTATCTAAGGTTTTAAAAACACTAACACTACCAGAGGTATAATTAGCCGTATACACGGTTTTACTTTCGGGCCTAGATACAATAAAGCAAGGGGCTGCACCTTTTATAGGTTCTTGATTTAGTTTTTGAAATTGATTGCTTGCATCTAATTGATACGCACTTACAAAAGAAGCGTCTTTACCGCCTTCCGTTACTGCATACATTGATTTTCCATTATTTGCTAATGTCAAATAAGAAGCATTGGCATTTTCTTTTGTATATAACAACTTTGGCTTTCCGGTAACTGCATTAACGGCATATACTTCAATACCGGGGTTTCCTTTTTTAGTATAGGAGCCCACAATAAGTTGGTGCTGGGCAGTATCTGGCGCAAAAAAATGTAGGATGTTACTAACAAGTAGTGTAGCAATCATGTTCATAGCAATCGGTTATAATTTGAATGAGAAATTAATCAAATAATGTCAAAAAAGGATTTCTATTCACCTATAATTTATGCACTTTCCTCGTTTTTTTATAAATTACATACAATCCTCAATTAAACTTTCAATGTATGAATAAGAACCTACTCATTATTACCTTGTTTGTGGCCCTATCGTTTCAGTTGACAGCTCAGGCACCTGCTAGTTTTGATGTACTTGTTAAGGGTGGTCATGTAATTGATCCTAAAAATGGTATTGATGCTGTAATGGACATTGCCATTAAGGCGGGTAAAATATTTAAAGTTGGAAAAAACTTACCTGCTTCAGAAGCCAAGCAAGTAGTGGATGCTACCGGATTAAAAGTAGTACCTGGTATTATTGATATGCATGCACACGTTTTTGCAGGCACTCAGCCAGATCATTATTTAAGTGATGGATTAAGTGCGCTCATGCCCGATGGTTATACATTTAGAGTAGGTGTTACCACCGTTGTTGATTGTGGTGGTGCTGGATGGAAAAATTTTGCAACGTTTAAAAAAAATGTAATTGATATTTCTCAAACAAGGGTACTCTCTTTTTTAAATATTGTAGGAGAAGGGATGCGCGGTGGAAATTATGAGCAGGACATTGCAGACATGAATCCAAAACTTTCAGCAAATACCGCTAAGCAGTACAAAGATTATATAGTTGGTTTTAAACTGGCGCATTTTAACGGTGCCGATTGGACGCCTACAACGCGCGCAGTAGAAGCGGGCAAACTCGCCGAACTACCTGTTATTATTGACTTTGGTGGCTCTCAACCCAATCTATCAATTCAAGAATTATTTTTCAAACACCTTCGCCCAGGGGATATTTATACCCATACCTATGCTGCATTAAATGGCGCTAGAGAAGAAATTGTTGACGCCAATAATACTTTAAAACCTTTTGTGTTAGAAGCACAAAAAAGAGGTATCATTTTTGATGTTGGTTATGGTGGTGCGAGTTTTAATTATACGCAAGCAATACCAGCATTAAAAGCAGGATTGTTTCCTAACACCATTAGTACCGATTTGCATACCGGTAGCATGAACAGTTCAATGAAAGATCAATTAAGTGTGATGTCTAAGTTTATGAATTTAGGTATGCCTCTTTTTGAAGTAATAAAAGCAAGTACATGGAAGCCCGCACAAGTAATTAATAGAACCAACCTAGGTCATTTAACAGAAGGTGCAGAAGCAGACATTGCCATTTTAAATATCAGAAAAGGAAACTTTGGCTTTTATGATAAAACAGGATACAAAGTAAATGGCACCGAAAAATTTGAATGCGAACTCACTATCAAAGGTGGTAAAGTGGTGTACGATTTAAATGGTTTGGCAAATCCTATTTACGTAAAGTAGCCGCT
>JBIKIS010000118.1:0-6217 GCA_044361485.1 Sediminibacterium sp. | reverse complement strand
AAGTAGGTGCTGGTGCAGTAACAGCGGGCGGCATCATTACACTCATTAAAACCATTCCTACGATTGTAAAATCTATCAAAGGAAGTTTTGCTTCTTTACAATCTAGTAAAGATCCAAGTGCAGCTGCAGTTTTAAGAACCGAAAAAGATTTGAGTTTAAAAGTAGTAGGTTTTGGAAGTTTAGCACTTGTTGCACTCATTGCTGTATTACCGCAAGTGCCAGGGGATAGTATTTTACAAAAATTATTAATTGGTGTGCTAGTGATTTTATTTGGTGCATTATTTGTTACCGTATCGTCACGTATTGTTGGCCTAATTGGTTCTTCTAATAATCCTATTAGTGGTATGACTATTGCAACCGTAATGGGTACGAGTTTAATATTTTTAAGCGTGGGTTGGACCGGTCAAGCCTTTGAACCACTTGTACTTGTTGTAGGTGGTATGATTTGTATTGCAGCTGCTAATGCGGGTGCTACATCTCAAGATTTAAAGAGCGGATATATTGTTGGTGCCACACCACGTAATCAACAAATTGCACTTTTTGTAGGCGCCATTGTTTCATCAATTGTTATTGGATTAACGGTTAAGTTTTTAGATCGTCCTACCACCGAAATGATGCAGCAGGGTATTCAGCACGCGATTGGTTCTGATAAATATCCAGCGCCACAGGCTACCCTAATGGCTACTTTAATTAAAGGAATATTATCACAAAATTTAGACTGGCAATATGTAGTGGTAGGAGTGTTTTTAGCTATTACCATGGAGCTTTGTGGTATCAAATCTTTAAGCTTTGCCATTGGCGTTTATTTACCATTAGCAACGACGCTTCCAATTTTTATTGGCGGTGCTATTAGAGGTATTGTTGAAGCAAAAGATAAAAAAGAAAATAAATCTGCGGCTAGCGCCGAAGAAGAAGACCTTAGTAAAGGCTCTTTATTTGCCACAGGACTTGTGGCAGGTGGTGCTGTTGCCGGCGTATTAATTGCTTTTGCAACGGGCACAAGTGCTGGTGAAAAGTTTTTGGCTTCTATTAGTTTAGAGGAAGGTATTGTGCACAGCATTTCTCAAAATGGATACTTTTTAATAGGTACTTTGTTTTTTGCAGCCATGGGCGCTATATTGTACAAAGTAGCTACCAAAAAAGCAGACGCTTAAGCGGTCCAAAAAAATAAAGGAGCTCATTAAACTTTTACCGTTTTTGTAGCTCTAATATGATATGAATAACAACCCTACAAGCCAAACACCTAAGCGTATGATACAGTATGCATTTGTGTTTGGCTTTTTGTTTTTAATGGCATTTGTAAAGCCTACACCTAAAATGCCCTATAAAAAAGCGGGATTAACGGAGCAGGAAGCTGCCTTACACCTACTCAACCGCTTTACCTTTGGTCCAAAATCTGGTCAAGTAGAGGAAGTAGTAAAGCAAGGGCTCGAAAATTGGTTTTTGGAACAGTTGCAACCGGTGCCCGATAACGAAGTTGTTCGTAATCGTCTTGCGGGTTTCCAGGCACTAAACATGCCCACCGATACCATTGTAAATACTTATTTACAACCAGCGCAACTTTTAAGACTTGCCATTGCAAAAGGTTATATCGATAAAGACTCGGTAGATAAAACCGATAGACCTGCATATAGGGATGCGCTCAAAAAATTGCAATCCGACTATGGTTTTAGGCCACTTCAAGAATTGCAACGCGAGCTCATCAATCAAAAAGTAATAAGAGCAGTATATAGTGATGCGCAACTACAGGAAGTATTAACTGATTTTTGGTTCAATCATTTTAATGTATCACTTACAAAAAATCAGGTGCAACAATTGGTGTTACCTTATGAGCGTGATGCCATTAGACCTAATGTGTTAAATAGTTTTTCATCACTACTTTTTGCAAGCGCCAAACATCCGGCGATGTTACTTTATTTAGACAATGCATTAAGTATAAGTAACGAAAATGAATATGCAAAGCGTCAGTTAAAAGGCGCACAGCGATTAATAGATTTAAATGCCGCAAAAAAAATGATAGCAGCGGCAAGTATCTCTGAAGATTCATTGCAAAAGATGGACGCGATGGAAAGCCAAATGACTGCGCAAATTAAAAGAAGAAAATCGCAGGGCTTAAATGAAAACTATGCACGTGAAGTGATGGAGTTACATACACTTGGCGTTAATGGCGGATATACCCAGTCCGATGTTACGGCATTAGCGGGTGCTTTAACAGGCTGGGGTGTAAGACCCATGTATGAAGAAGGCCCGCTTGCCAAAAGATTTTCGAATTTACCTCCTGCACAACTGGTTCGAAGAGGTCTTATTGTAGAAGATTATTTTTTATACAGTGGCGAAAAGCACGATGAAACAGAAAAAATAATTTTAGGAAAAAAATTTCCAGCAAACGGTGGGTACAAAGAAGGTACGGAAGCCCTTGCGATGCTTGCATCACACCCATCAACCGCGCATTTTATTGCGCGCAAGCTTGCTGCTAAATTTATTGCCGACGAGCCACCAGCAGCAGTTGTAGATGAAATGGCTAAAACATTTTTAGCAACTAATGGCGATATTAAAGAAGTATTATTAACCATGGTGATGCACCCTGGTTTTTGGGCCAAGGCCAAGGAAAAAGAAAAAATAAAATCTCCATTTGAACTTGCCGTAAGCGCCATCCGTGCAACGGGCACCGAAGTAGTAGCACCTTATCAGGTATTTACTTGGTCCGAAAAAATGGGTCAAAAATTTTATTTTTATCAGGCACCAACAGGATTTCCGGACAGAGCCTCTTTTTGGATTAACACAGGTTCTTTACTCAATAGAATGAATTTTGGTATGGCCATTGCTGCGCAAAAAATACCAGGCTTTAAAACCAACTTGCTCGCATTAAATCAAAATCATGAACCTGAAAGTGTGGAAGACGCACTTCAAACCTATACCAAATTACTGTTACCGGTTTCGGATCAAAAAGAAAATTCGGAGCGCATCATGTCTATTGTGCGCGCACAAAATATCGATCAAAAAATTGCATCTGCAACAAAAGATACCGGCGGCATGCAAGAGATGCAAAACCAAGCGATGACGCAAACAAATAACACCCCACTAAAAAGTATGGCACAGGTTGTCGGTGTTATTATTGGCTCACCTGCGTTTCAGCGCAAATAAATAAAATTATTATGGCAAATAGAAGGGCTTTTATGAAATCGGGTGCGCTTGCATTATTTGCAACGGGCATTAGTGGACTTCCCCGTTTTATTACAGAGGCAGCAGCCGGCACGCAAATGCTTCCGATTTATAAAAAAAATAAAACCTTGGTTTGTATTTTTCAGCGCGGAGCGATGGATGGCCTGATGGCCGTAACGCCTTTTGCAGATCCTGCATTACAACTTGCAAGACCAGGTTTATTTATGAGCCCCACTGCGGGTGAAGGCGGCTCATTTAATTTGGACGACCGTTTTGCCATGCACCCTTCTTTAAAAAGTTTGTTCCCCTATTTTAATTCAAAAAATTTAGCCGTGGTGCATGGTGTAGGAAGCCCTAATACCACTAGAAGCCACTTTGATGCACAGGATTATATGGAGTCAGGAACCCCGTTTGCAAAAGGCACGGCCAGTGGTTGGCTCAATAGAGCGGTTGGATTACTGGGTCATGCACCAACGCCATTTTCTGCGGTGAGTGTTACCAGTTCTTTGCCCCGCAGTTTATATGGTGATGTGGATGCCATTGCTATTAATAATTTGCAGGATTTTTCCATTCAATTAAAAGGAAATCCGATGGCAGCGGGCAAAGCGGCTTCTTCATTTGAACAACTCTATGATCAAACCACGAGTGAACTACTCAACAAAACAGGGAAAGAAAGTTTTGAAGCACTCAAAATTTTAAAGTCTAACAATATCAAAAATTATCAACCTGCTAATGGTGCCGTGTATCCAAACTCGGCACTGGGAAATTCATTAAAACAAATTGCAACACTTATTAAAATGGATGTTGGACTTGAAGTGGGTTTTGCAGAGAGTGGCGGATGGGATACGCATTTTAACCAGGGTACCACAAACGGTATTTTTGCCCGTAACCTAAAAGATTTTTCAGACAGCATTGCTGCTTTTTGGCAAGACCTGGGTGAACGTCAAAGCGAGGTAACCCTTATGACTATGACAGAGTTTGGCCGCACGGTAGCACAAAATGGAACCGGCGGTACGGATCATGGTAGAGCAAGCTGCTTATTTGTTTTAGGCAATGACGTCGCTGGCGGTAAAGTATATAGCAATATGGGAAGTCTTGCAAAAGATAAACTAGAAGACGGAAGAGACTTACCTGTTACCACCGATTTTAGAGCTGTGTTTAGTGCAGTAGCAGAAAATCATTTGCAGCTAAAAACAAATGGCAATTTGTTTCCAGACTGGTCCGGCGCCTCATTAAAAATGATGCTATAATTTTCCGTTTTTAATTTCGTCTACAACAGCTGGGTCTAATAGTGTACTTGTGTCGCCTAAATTTTCTGTTTCACCCTCAGCAATTTTGCGCAGTATTCGGCGCATAATTTTCCCACTTCTTGTTTTTGGAAGTCCCGACACAAATTGAATTTTATCTGGCTTTGCTATTGCTCCAATAATGCGCGTAACGGTTTGTAAAATATCTTTTCGGACTAGTTCACCAGTACCATGTGTGTCCTGTGCATGGGAGCCACTATAAATAACATAGGCATAAATACCTTGTCCTTTAACATCGTGCGGATAACCTACTACTGCACTTTCTACTACACCTGCGTGCATATTAATGGCGTTTTCTACTTCGGCGGTCCCAATTCTATGTCCACTTACATTTAATACATCATCAACGCGTCCGGTAATTCTAAAAAATCCATCCTTATCTTTTAATGCGCCATCACCCGTAAAATACATGTTCTCGTAGGTAGCAAAATAGTTGGTTCTGCAACGCTCATGATCGCCGTAAGTAGTGCGTAAAATAGATGGCCATGGCGATTTGATACATAGGTTTCCAGAAATGGTTTCGTCTCCTTCTGCAACTACTTCTTTACCATTTTCATCTACCAGTACCATTTCGAGACCTGGCATGGGAAGTGTTGCCCAGCTTGGCTTTGAAGGTGTAATGCCAGCTAAATTTGAAATCAAACAACCTCCGGTTTCTGTTTGCCACCAAGTGTCTACAATTGGACAGCGACCCTTTCCAACATTTTGATCATACCAGTGCCACGCTTCTTCGTTGATGGGTTCACCAACAGTACCTAGTACTTCTAAAGAAGATAATTTTTTTCCTTGTAATGGTCCTAAACCAAATCCCATTAAAGATCTAATAGCAGTAGGCGCCGTGTATAAAATATTGACTTTGTATTTATCTACTACATCCCAAAATCTTCCTGCATCAGGCCAGGTAGGAATACCTTCAAATAATAAGGTAGTAGCGCCCGCGCTTAATGGTCCGTAAACAATATAACTATGACCAGTTATCCAACCAATGTCTGCGGTACAAAAATGTATTTGACCTGGCTTGTACTGAAATACATTTACAAAAGTGTAGTTGGTAAAAACCATATAACCACCACAGGTGTGCACCACGCCTTTTGGTTTTCCGGTAGAACCAGAAGTGTATAAAATAAAGAGTGGATCTTCGGCGTCCATTTCTTCGGCTTCAATAAAAGTGATTCCTTTTTCTTCCACTTGTTTCATTTCATCTTCCCACCACAAATCACGTCCTTTAATCATAGAAACCGGGGTGCGTGTGCGGGTTGCAACAATCACACGTTTAACCGTTTTGTTGCCAATGAGCGCATCATCAATTACTGATTTTAATGGAATGTCTTTGGCGCCTCTAAATGCACCATCACAAGTGACAATAAAAGTAGCGTTCGCGTCTAGTAAACGGTCTGCAATACTTTGTGCCGAAAATCCACCAAACACCACAGAGTGAATGGCGCCAATACGTGCACAAGCAAGCACCGCAATAGCAAGTTCTGGAATCATGCCCATGTAAATACATACACGGTCTCCTCTTTGAACGCCATTGTTTTTAAGTACCTGTGCAAACTGACAAACTTTCTCAAGGAGTTTACTATAGGTAAGTACACGACCCGCTTCGTCGGGTGCATTGGGCTCCCAAATCATGGCAGGCAAATGCCCTTTGGAAGGAATATGTCTATCCAAACAGTTTTCTGTAATATTTAATTTGCCGCCTTTAAACCATTCTACTTTTGGTTCTTTAAAATTCCATTCGAGCGCGG
>JBIKIS010000013.1:0-22657 GCA_044361485.1 Sediminibacterium sp. | reverse complement strand
GAAAATGGTGTTAAATTATCATTTGCTGATTGGGGAGCAGGTGGTGTAGACTCTTATTTAGCAGATGCTACAAGCAAGCCAATTAACTATGTTGATCCAATTGATTCTCGTAACAACTTTGCTGCTACATCAAGTATCACAGTTGCTTGGGACGAAGCTGATTCTAGAGAATTAAAGCTTGAAAAAATCATAACTCAAAAATACCTTGCAACATTTACCAATACTTTGGAAGCATGGGTAGACCACAGAAGAACAGGATATCCTAAAATTCCTTCTGCGGCTAGAAATGATTCTGGTGATGAGTGGGGTGTAATCCCTGCTGGTCAATTCCCTAAAAGATGGCCATTTATAGCTGGTGAAGTTACAGGTAATGCTGCTGGTGTAGCAGATGCACTTTCTAAAATGGGTGCTTCTAAAAATGACATATCTACACGCTTATGGTGGGATACTGGTGTAGCTTCTAACTTCTAGTATTCTGGTTAGAATATACAAAAAAGCCCTCCGAATTATCGGGGGGCTTTTTTTATAGTAACATAGTTGATTTCAAATGAAAACGACCTATTGTTTTAGCTTAATGCTTATGATCTAACTGGGTCAAGTAACGTTCAGGAAAATTGGTGGTAATAAACTCAACGCCCTGCGATACAAGCTTGTTAAAATCTTCATCCTTATTTACCGTCCAACTACCCAGCATCATTTTTTGCTTTTTGGCATTTACGGCAATGGATGGATTCCCAATAAACTGGGCATAGTTGAAATTAATACCATTAAATTTAGCTTGGGTAATTTCTTCCAACGACTTATTGTTTTCGAGATATAAAACAGTAGCATTAGGCCTGTTAGCTCTAATGGTTTGAAGCACTTCAAAATCAAAACTGATATAAATAATGCGGTCTTCGATACCTAGTTTTTTAGCAAGCGCAATTGTTTCGGTAGCCGTTAATTGGCTTGTGGTATTACTTAAAAGTGCAGCCTTAATTTCACAAACAAGCAGTGTGTGGTGCTTAGAAGCGGTACCCGTTTTAAAATAATCTTCTAGTAATGGTAAATCTTCACCATTACTTAATTTTTTGGCATTTAGCTCGGTATATGTTTTTAACTCAATGGTATCACCAAAATGTGTAGGATCATGATTAACCACAAGCTTACCATCGAGGGTCCGGCGCACATCAAATTCGCTACCAAACGATTTAATTTCGATGGCTTTTTGTAGCGCTGCGATTGAATTTTCAGGTACATTAAATTCTTTCCAGGCACCCCTGTGCGCTATTATTTTTGTGTCTTGTGCTTTTAGTTGTTGGAGCATACAAAAAGTGGCAAGGGTTATAAATACTTTTTTCATGCAAGTTATTTTAATATCTGTAGTGCTTTTGCCACGGTAGAGTCTGTGGCGTTTTGTAATTGATAATACCCTTCGGTTCTCCATATTTGACGTGCCATTAATATTTTAATGGTTTGTAACAAATAGGCTTTACCAGCAGGAGATACTTTAGTAGCTACAATATCATCTTTTGCAGCAGCGGCTACAAAAGCATTCCACTCGGCAGCATCTGGTATAAACCCCTTGGCAAGTGCCTCAGGAGTTTTAAAGCCATCAAAATAGGTTCTGTTGTTTTTATACAACTGATACACAAAATTGGAAAGTGTATTTGATAAATACAATTGCATAATAAGTGTGTCTTGCAAACTAGATGCTAATGGAACAATAACATCTGGAGTAATACCACCTCCGCCATATAAAATACGACCAGCAGGGGTTTTAAATTTTTTGCCTTTTAAAACACTAGAATCTGTTTTATCAAGTAAACCGCTATGGTAACGGTTCATTAATTCTTCGTCATATTTTTCTTTGCCAACCGAATAGGTTTTTTGAATATTTCTACCAAGTGGGGTGTAATAACGCGCAATGGTTAAACGCACGGCACTCCCATCTGTTAAGCCAAACTGTTGTTGAACCAGTCCCTTTCCAAATGAACGTCTTCCTATAATAGTAGCCCTATCCCAGTCTTGTAAAGCGCCCGCAAGCACTTCACTAGCAGAAGCAGATGTTTCATCAATTAAAACGGTTAATTTACCCGTTTCAA
This sequence comes from Sediminibacterium sp., assembly GCA_044361485.1. Classification (GTDB taxonomy): domain Bacteria; phylum Bacteroidota; class Bacteroidia; order Chitinophagales; family Chitinophagaceae; genus Sediminibacterium. The sequence continues at coordinate 20,573 of JBIKIS010000013.1, read as the reverse complement.
ATAATCCAGGTCTTTTACATACAAAATCGTATCGCTTACTTTTTGCTCCTTCGGTGTATACAATTAGTTTATTGTCACTTAAAAATTCGTCGGCTATATCAACGGCTTCTTGCAAAAGACCACCACCATTACCACGTAAATCAAGTACCAACGATTTCATGCCTGCCTTTTGTAATTTTTCGAGAGATGCCATAAAGGTTTCGTAGGTCCTTTCCGAAAACTTATCAATTTTAATATACCCGGTAGTAGGTTGTATCATATATGCTGCATCGATTGGCGACACAGGAATAACACCCCTCGTAATATTTAAATGAATTTGTTTTTTGTTGCGGAGTACCGTTACTTTTACAGAGCTCCCTTCTTCGCCTCTAATTTTAGAACGAACCCAATCGGCATTCATATTTTTACCATAGAGTGTTATTGAATCGTTGGCCTTTAATAATTGATCCCCCACTTTTAAACCGGCTTTGTAAGAAGGTCCATCTTTAAAAACATTCATCACATTTACCGTATCATTCATCATTTGAAACTCAATACCAATACCCATAAAACTACCGGCAATGTCATCGTTAACCTCAGCTAAATCACTGGCAGGAATATACCCTGAGTGTGGATCTAAATGAGAAAGAAGTGCATCTGCCACGAGTTGATTGATACTATCCGACGCAACCGGATCTACGTATTTACTATTTATCAGTGAAACAAGTTCTTGCACCGAACTTCGTCCAGAAAATCCTAAAAACTTACCACCTGCTGTATTGTCTCTAAGTTGATACCCAATGGTCATTCCCACAATCATTACCACAGACAATAAAACGGGTAACCAGATACTAATTTTCTTTTTTTGCTCACTCATTATTTGTTCATTTTTAAAGGTCCTTACAAATATCCTATTTAAATAGATAAAATTGCCTTAAAAGACTAAATATTAACGAGATAAAGGTTGTTTTATCAGAGATATTTTCGTACTTCGTAGTATCATTTCTAAACGATAAATTATGCGAGTAACCTTAATTGCAGACAGTGGTGCCACCAAGTGTGAATGGTGCTTGCTCGTAGATGGCAAGAAAAAAAAGACAGTAATTACGGATGGACTTAGCCCCTATTTTTTAACTGCAGATCAAATTACGGCGCTACTTCAAAAGCATTTATTACCAAAAATTAAAAACTTTACACCTAAAAACATATTTTTTTACGGTACTGGGCTGGCCAATCCGGCCAATGCCAAAGTAATCAATAGTGTTTTAAAAAGCTTATTTGCAAAAGCCAAAATCGAAATCAACCACGACTTAACCGCTGCTGCAAGAGCATTATGTGGCAAGCAAAAAGGTATTGCATGTATTTTAGGCACGGGTGCCAACGCAGGTTATTACAATGGAAATAAAATTGCTAAAAACAGTCCTGGACTTGGTTATGTTTTAGGGGATGAAGGAAGTGGCGCTTACCTCGGAAAAAAAGTGGTACAGTATTATTTATACCAAACATTTGACGAGGAACTCATGGCACGTTTTAACAAGCGCTTTAATACCAGTAAAGACGAAATATTAAACAACGTTTATAAGCAACCGCTGGCCAATAGATACCTAGCAAATTACGCTATATTTTTAAGTGAAAACAGAGGCCATTACATGATTGAAAACATCATTGAAGATGGTTTAAATGATTTCTTTTTCACCCACCTTTATAAATTTAAAGAGAGCTGGAAACTACCCATCAATTTTGTAGGAAGTGTTGCATTTGGTTTTAAAGATGTTTTAAAAGAACTCTGCAATACCTATGAATTAGAATTAGGGAAAGTTTTAAAAGCGCCGATGGAAGGTTTAGTTACCTTCCACAAATAATTTCACATGGCTACATTTACAAGAATTACAGAACAGGATTCCAAGTATAGACAGTTACAAGACATGTCTGTACTTGAAGTGCTAACGAGTATTAACAATGAAGATCAAACGGTGCCAATGGCTGTTGCTGCCGCTATCGAAGACATAGAAAAAGTGGTGAGTATTGCTATCGAAAAAATGTTGCAGGGCGGCCGGTTATTTTATATTGGCGCAGGAACCAGTGGACGTTTGGGTATTGTTGATGCTAGTGAATGTCCGCCTACTTATGGCGTTCCCTACGGGCTAGTTATTGGAATTATTGCTGGTGGAAGCCACGCTATCACAAATGCAGTTGAAAACGCCGAAGATGATCCCAACCAAGGCTGGCTTGACTTACAAGCACATAATATAACTGATAAAGATGTTGTTATTGGATTAGCTGCCAGTGGTACTACCCCTTATGTAATTAGTGCACTTAATAGTTGCAACCAACAAGGTATTACAACGGCAAGTATATCTTGTAACCCAGGCGCCCCATTATCTGCGGCTGCCAAGTTTCCGATCGAAGTAGTGGTTGGCCCCGAGTTTGTAACAGGAAGTACTAGAATGAAAAGTGGTACAGCACAAAAGCTAGTACTTAACATGATTTCAACGGCTGTTATGATTGGTCTTGGGCGTGTAGAAGATAATAAAATGGTAAACATGCAACTCACCAACGATAAACTTGTTGACAGAGGCGTACACATGTTAATGAAGCAAATAAATAGTTCCGATTATGAAGCCGCTAAAGCTTTATTACTCCAACATGGTTCTGTAAAAAAAGCAACCGATGCATTTATGGGTTCTTAACTTTTGACACATGCACAACATAGAGCCGTTTTTTAATTGGAGACATTTATACACTGCCGAAGAAGATGCAAGGTCTCCTTTCTATGGTCGTACTTATTCCGAATTTGAGTTTACACAAGTAGTTTATAATTATTTTATTCATCCACAATGGGACGACTTTGGAAGCCGCACTTTGTATTTGAAATTACTATTTATAGACTACGAAGAAAACTATGCCATCATAGAACTCATTGGCGAATGGAATGATGCCATTGAAAATGATATCATGGAACTCAAAAGAGAAATTGTGGATCACCTTTCTAAACAAGGTATTTGTAAATATATTTTGATCTGTGAAAATGTTTTAAATTTTCATAGCAGTGATAAAGAATATTATCAAGAGTGGTATGACGATGTTTCTGACGAAAATGGTTGGATGGTAGCACTTAACATGCCAGCGCAAACACAGCAAGATTTTAAACAAAAAAAACTACACTATTATATCGAGCTCATGGAAATTGACAATTGGCGAAATTTTAAGCCAGGCCATTTGTTTGAAAAAATAAACTTCGAACTTTCAAACAGGCTTACCTTATAATAAAAAGTATTTGGCGTTTTCTTTTAAGCAAACCGCGTAACTTTCACCCACCATATAATCAGATTCTAAACTAGCAACCTGCAGCGTTAACTCACTTATTTGTAGTGTAATTAAATAGTGACTACCACAAAAAGCTACCCCTTTAATAGTTCCTTCAAACCCTTTACCAGCTGGCTTTACAAGGCTTAACTGCGATGGTCTAATATATAATTGCTGATTGTCATTTGCTTCTGGTATTAACGCTTTAATACATGGAAAAACACCAACACTGATACAATTACATGTACCAAGCAGTTCCGCTTCATACTCGTTTTGCGGCGTATAAAAAATGGTAGCAGGATGATCGTCTCTTACAACTGCGCCCTCTTTAATAAGTAACATTCGGTTGGCCCAAGGAAGTAAATCTGAGGCGTCATGCGATACTAAAACACAAGTGGTATCAAAATGTGTAGCAATATCTGAAATCACATCCTGCATGATTTGCTTGTGAATTTTATCCAAATTAGAAAACGGCTCGTCTAATAGCAACAATGACGGCTCAGTAGTAAGCAATTGCGCTAGAACGATACGCTGTTTTTCACCCCCAGAAATTTGATTGGTTTTACGAGCCAGCAAATGCTCAATTCTACAAATCTCATAAATATGACGAGCCCTTGCAGGTTCCATTTTATTGGCCATTTCAAGTAACTCTTCTACCCTATAATTGTTACGAAGCTCAAAATGCTGCGACAAAAAAGCAATTTTTGGATGACCCGGAATCAGTTGCTCGCTTGGCATTAAAATTCGACTCCCGTTAAATAGCACCGATCCGGTAGTAGGTTCCATTAAACCCGCTATCATTTTTAATAGTGTGGTTTTGCCTGAGCCCGTTTCACCAGCAATGGCTAATTTTTGACCTTTGGGAAGCCCAAAAGATATAGTGGCGTTAACAGATTCGCCTACATGATTTTTAGCAACACCACAAACCTCTAATAAAAACATACAATAAAATTAAGCCATTCATCTATTAGCAAGCGGTAATTCGTATATTTGGAAATAAATATTTTTAAAATGGCTTTACCCGTAAATAATTCTAAAGCAGGCAAACCTGGAACTAAAAATCAGGCCAACAAAGCACAAGGATCTAAATTTATTGCTAAACCAGGCACCAAAGCTGTGACTGTAGGCAAAAAACCAATTAAAACTGGTGGTTCTAGAGGAAGTTAATAAACGTCCCTTAATAGATTAAATCTTCGTAGGCAGCTTGCAGTTCGGAATAGGCATGCTTCTCCCCTGCTAATTTGCAGGCCTCCAAACCCTTTTCATACCAGGTAATGGCTTCTGCTTGTTCTCCCATTTTTTCAAGCAGTTTGGCCAAATGGTAGTATGAACCCACATAACTAGGCGTTTCGGTTACAATAGCCGTAAATAATGCCCTAGCTTCCTGGTCTTGACCAATTTTGATGTATTCGAGCGCTAAAGCATGCCTCAAAAAGTTATCAGACGGCTGCGCAGCCAAAAAACTTAACAATTTTTCTATCCGATCCATAAACCAAAGATAGCCGAACTTTGTAATTAAAATGATACCTATATTTGCAAATAGTTGTTTATGCAACTATGTAAAACCTAGGATAAAAGAGAGCATATGAAAATACTAGTTTGTATCAGTAAAACGCCAGATACCACTGCTAAAATTGCATTTGCAGATGGTGGCAAAAAATTTGAAGAAGCAGGTGTGCAGTGGATCATCAATCCATACGATGAATGGTATTCATTAGTGCGCGCCATTGAGTTAAAAGAAAAAGATCCTGCTACTATTATACATTTAGTAACAGTGGGTGGTGCAGACGCCGAACCAATTATTAGAAAAGCTTTAGCACTTGGTGGTGATGAAGCCATCCGTATCAATACCGATAGTTCTGATAGTTTTTATATTGCTGCACAAATTGCAGCGGTAGCGGCCACCGAAAAGTATGACATCATATTTACCGGAAAAGAAACCATCGACTACAACGGTGCTTCTATTGGTGGCATGATTGCTGCGCTTGTGGATGCTCCTTATATTTCATTAGCAACTTCATTTTTAATAGGAGGATCAACCGCTACGATTACAAGAGAAATTGAAGGTGGTGAAGAAGTTGTAAATGTAAATACACCTGTTGTTGTTAGTTGTCAAAAAGGTGTTGCCGAACAGCGCATTCCTAACATGCGTGGTATTATGGCTGCACGTACCAAACCACTTAAAGTGCTAGAACCCGCTGCAGCAGAGCATTTAACAAGCATCGAAAGTTTTGAACTTCCTGCGCCAAAAGCTGGCGTAAAACTGGTGAGCCCAGATAACGTAGAAGAACTTGTTCGATTATTACATGATGAAGCAAAAGCTATTTAATTTATTTTAAGATTATAATTATGGTACTCATATATATAGATCATCAAGACAATCAAATTAAAAAAAGTACATTAGAAGCAGTTACCTATGGTGTTGCACTTGCAAAACAATTAGGAACAGAGGCGCATGGTTTACTACTAGGAACCGTTAATGACGACCTAGCAGCGCTTGGTGCTTACGAATTAAAAAATGTATATCAAATTAATGATGCGGCACTCGCTCATTTTGATGCACAAGTATTTGTAAAAACAATTGCAGCGGCTGCCACTAAAGTTGGCGCTACTACCCTTGTATTTTCGCATAACCAAACTGGTAAAGCAGTTTGTGCGGGTGTGTCTGCACTATTAAAAGCAGGCCTCGTTACTGGAGCCATTGAACTTCCAAAAACAGATGCAGGTTTTGTTGTTAAAAAAACGGTGTTTTCAGGAAAAGCGTTTGCAAATGTTTCGATTCAAACTGCTATAAAAATAATTTCATTAAGTCCAAATAGTTTTCATACCACGAGCGGTGCTGCTGCAACAGCAAGCATCACGCCACTTGACATTACTGTTAGTGCAGGTCATGTAAAAATTACTGCTGTAAATAAAACAAGCGGTGAAATTTCATTAACCGAAGCTGACATAGTTGTAAGTGGTGGCCGAGGCTTAAAAGGCCCCGAAAACTGGGGTATTTTACTAGACCTCGCAAAAGAACTTGGTGCAGCAACAGCTTGTTCTAGACCGGTTGGTGATGCACATTGGCGTCCACACCACGAGCACGTAGGACAAACAGGTGTACAGGTTGCCCCTAATTTATACATTGCCATTGGTATATCGGGTGCTATTCAACACCTTGCTGGCGTTAATCGAAGTAAAACCATTGTGGTGATAAATAAAGACCCAGAAGCGCCATTTTTTAAAGCCGCCGACTACGGAATTGTAGGTGACGCCTTTGAAGTACTACCTAAATTAACCGATGCGATTAAAAAAATGAAAGCATCTGCTTAGTTTTTGCGGCCCTTCTGTTCAATTCTATATTTTTTGAATTAATTTCGTGTTGTCTATGAAAAAAATAGAACTCGAAATAGTAGCCCTGTCCCATAGTATTACCCAATCGCATTCCTATGCGGTTGTACTAGGTGAAGCAGGTGGTGGCACTAGAAGGCTTCCTATTGTAATTGGCGGTTTTGAAGCGCAGGCTATTGCTGTTGCTTTAGAGGATATGCACCCTAGCAGACCCCTCACCCACGATTTACTCAAAAACTTCATGACGGCTTTTCATGTAGAGCTTCAAGAAATTATCATCAACGATTTACAAGAAGGTATTTTTTATGCGAAATTGGTTTGCTTTACCGACCATGATACCATCGAAATAGATTCTCGCACTTCAGATGCACTGGCATTAGCCGTTCGTTTTGGATGCCCTATTTATACCTATGAGCATATTTTAGAAAATGCAGGTATTTTAATGGATGAAGGTGGTGTGAGCAAACAAAAAGTTGAAGCTGTTGGTGGAGAGCAACCTTTTGAAGACCAAGACGATATTACCAAATTAGACATCGTTGCACTAGAACAATTATTACAAGAGGTTTTAGAGAGCGAAGATTATATAAGAGCCATCGCTATTCGTGACGAAATCAATAAAAGGAAAAACAAATGATTTGTTTTCCATCCTGTAAAATCAACCTAGGATTACGTATCACACAAAAAAGAGCGGACGGATTTCATGCATTAGAAACCGTTTTTTACCCGATCACATTAAGGGATGCACTTGAAATTATTATTGAACCGGAAACGAGTGCAGCACCCATTACATTTACAAGTTCTGGATTAGCCATTAACGGCGACCCTTCAGATAATTTATGCTACAAAGCCTACTTCCTTTTAAAAAAGGATTATCCGAGCATCCCAAATGTTAAAATGCATTTGCATAAAACAATCCCAATGGGTGCTGGACTGGGAGGCGGATCTTCAGATGGCGCATTTACACTTGTAGCACTGAACCAACTTTTTAATTTACAAATACCCGAGCAGGCGTTATTAGATTATGCATTACAATTAGGAAGTGATTGTCCTTTTTTTATTATCAACACACCTGCATTTGCAACAGGCAGAGGAGAAATTTTAAAACCAATAAATCTAAACCTCGATGGTTACAGTATTGTAATTGTAAATCCGGGTATTGCCATCTCTACTAAACTTGCTTTTTCATTGATTACGCCAAAAGTTCCTGATAATAATTTATTGGCCGTCATTCAACAACCCATAACTACTTGGAAGCATGAACTTATCAATGATTTTGAAGAACCTATATTTAATTCATTTCCTGAATTAGCCAATATCAAAGAAACACTCTACCAAAAAGGTGCCATATATGCTTCTATGACAGGGACTGGTAGCACAGTCTATGGAATTTTTCCCACATCTATGATGGATACATTGTCCTTTAATTTTCCTACGCATTATTTTATTGCTACTGCATCTTAAACAAATAAACTATCGTTTGTTTGTATCATCACGCTACGAATCAATCAACGATTGTTGATATCTCATTTTTATTTTCGTCAAATTTTAATTATTTTACGAATACGATTGCCTGCCATACATTATTTTATTCCTGAACTTTAACTTGGGTTAACATGCTTGTTTCTAAAAACAACCAGGGGTTGTATGATCCCGCTTTTGAACATGATGCATGCGGCATTGGCTTTGTTGCTAACATTAAAGGCATTAAGTCACATCAAAATATTTCTGATGCATTAACAGTATTAGAAAATATGGAACATCGTGGCGCTTCCGGTTTTGAAAAAAATACGGGCGATGGCGCAGGCCTTATGATTCAAATACCGCACGAGTTTTTCTTTGATGAATGTATTAAACTTGGCGCCCACCTACCCAATTATGGCAAGTATGCTGTTGGTGTTTTATTTTTTCCAAAAGATAGTGCGCTAAAACAGGAATGTCGTGAAATATTTGACAGAGCCGCCGAAAAATTAGGACTTGAAATTATCACCTACCGTGAAGTACCTGTAAATACAAAGGATATAGGAAAAACAGCACTCTCTGTAGAACCAAGTATGGAGCATGTATTTATCAAATGCCCCGACGACATAGAAATGCCCGAAGTTTTTGAACGGAAGTTATTTGTTCTCAAAAACTATGCAACGCATACCATTAACAATAGTATCAAAAAAGATGAAATTGGTTTTTATATAGCGTCCCTTTCTTACAAAACAATCATTTATAAAGGTCAGCTAACCAGTTTACAGGTACGTGATTATTTTAACGATTTAAAGGATAAACGCGTAGTATCGGCGTTTGGACTTGTACACTCAAGATTTGCAACCAACACTTTCCCTTCGTGGAAATTAGCACAACCCTTCAGGTACATTGCACACAACGGTGAAATTAATACCCTGCAAGGAAATTTAAACTGGCTGCGCGCGGGCGAAAAAGGTTTTAGCACCCCCAATTTTTCCAAAGAAGAAATGGACATGTTATTACCTATTGTTACATCCGGACAATCCGACTCGGCTTGTCTCGACAACATGATTGAGCTTTTATTTATGAGTGGTAGATCATTACCACATGTAATGATGATGCTAATACCAGAAGCCTGGGATGATAATGAAAGTATGGATGCTACTAAAAAAGCATTTTACGAATACCATGCCTGTTTTATGGAGCCATGGGATGGCCCTGCTTCTATTTCATTTACCGACGGCAACATGATTGGAGCAACACTTGACAGAAACGGACTTAGACCTTCACGTTATTGTGTAACCAATGATGACCGAGTAATTATGGCATCTGAAACGGGTGTTCTTCCCATTGACCCTTCAACAGTTATAGAAAAGGGCCGACTACAACCTGGAAAAATGTTTGTAGTAGATATGGAACAAGGTCGCATCATTAGTGATGATGAGTTAAAACAAAAAATTTGTAGTCAACAACCCTATGGCGATTGGCTCAACCAGTATAAAATTAAATTAGAAGAACTACCTGAGCCACGCGTTATGTTTACGCACCTCGAGCCCGATCAGGTATTCAAATACCAAAAAGTTTTTGGTTATTCTACCGAAGATTTAAATACAATTATTGCACCCATGGCACTGGATGGTAAAGAACCTATTGGATCCATGGGTACCGATACACCACTTGCCATTTTAAGCGATCAACCACAACACTTAAGTAGTTATTTTAAACAATTATTTGCGCAGGTAACCAACCCACCAATTGATCCTATTAGAGAACGCATGGTGATGTCGCTTGCCTCTTTTGCAGGCAGCAATGCAAACATTTTATCGGAAGATCCACTAGCCTGTCACTGCGTTGCGTTAAAACATCCTATTTTAACCAACCACAATTTGGAAAAAATTAGAAGTATTGACACTGGTATCTTCCAAGCAAAAACATTACAAACTTATTTTAGAGCAGACAATAAACCTGGCTCCTTAAAAGGGGGACTAGACAGGCTATGTCGTTACGCTGTAGACGCCGTTGAAGATGGTTTTGAAGTTATTATTTTAACAGATAGAGCCATCGATTCTGATCATGCACCCATCCCATCTTTACTAGCAACAGCTGCAGTGCATCATCACCTGATTAGAAAAGGGTATCGTGGACAAGTAGGTATCATTGTTGAAGCGGGGGATATTTGGGAGGTACATCATTTTGCATGTCTTGTTGCTTTTGGTGCCACAGCAATCAACCCCTACCTAGCACTCTCTAGTATTAGAGATATGAAAATTGCAGGAAAACTAGATACTTCATTAGAAATTGACAAGCTTAAAAAGAACTACATAAAAGCTGTTAATGATGGACTTTTAAAAGTCTTTTCAAAAATGGGTATCTCTACTTTACAATCGTATCAGGGCGCACAAATTTTTGAAATTATTGGACTCAATAAAAAAGTAGTAGACACGTATTTTACAGGTGCTACCTCCCGTATAGAAGGCATGGGACTCGACGAAATAGCAAAAGAAATAATGGCCAAACATTATTTTGCATTTCCTAAAAAACATATTTCTGTTAACCGCTTAACAGTGGGTGGTGTATACCAGTGGAAGCGTAAAGGTGAATTTCATTTGTTTAATCCGCAAACCATTCACTTATTACAACACGCTACAAAGTCTAAGGATTTTGAAGTGTATAAAAAATACGCTAGACTCATTAACGATCAATCCGAAAAAGCAGCAACACTTAGAAGCCAATTTAAATTTAAAAAAACCAGACCTAGTATTTCTATTGATGAAGTAGAACCTGCTACAAATATTTACAAGCGTTTTGCAACAGGTGCCATGTCATTTGGATCTATTTCATGGGAAGCACATACTACCCTTGCCATTGCTATGAACCGTTTAGGTGGCAAAAGCAATACTGGTGAAGGTGGAGAAGACGAACAGCGTTACACGCCACTCGCAAATGGTGATTCTATGCGTTCTTCAATTAAACAAGTTGCTAGTGCAAGATTTGGTGTAGATAGTTATTATTTAACCGAAGCCGACGAATTACAAATTAAAATGGCACAGGGTGCCAAGCCCGGCGAAGGTGGTCAGCTACCAGGTCATAAAGTAGATGATTGGATTGGTAAAACAAGAAATGCTACACCTGGTGTTGGATTAATTTCACCACCACCCCACCACGATATTTATTCGATCGAAGATTTATCTCAATTAATATTTGATTTAAAAAATGCAAACCGAGCAGCACGCATCAATGTAAAACTAGTATCAAAAGCAGGTGTTGGAACCATTGCAGCAGGAGTGGCAAAAGCAAAAGCCGACGTTGTATTAATTGCAGGGCATGACGGTGGTACGGGTGCCTCTCCAATTAGTTCTATCAAACATACAGGACTTCCTTGGGAACTAGGCCTCGCCGAAACACATCAAACACTGGTTAAAAATAAATTACGTTCTAGAATTACCGTGCAGGCAGATGGTCAAATGAAAACGGGCAGAGATATTGCTATTGCAACACTACTTGGCGCCGAAGAATGGGGTGTTGCCACAGCTGCCCTTATTGTAGAAGGTTGCATTATGATGCGCAAATGCCATGTAAACACCTGTCCTGTTGGCGTTGCTACACAGGATCCTGAATTACGTAAACGCTTTACGGGAGATCCTGATCATGTGGTTAACTTTTTTACATTTATTACACAGGAGCTTCGAGAAATTATGGCTGAGCTTGGCTTTAAAACCATAGATGAAATGGTAGGACAAGTGGATGCGCTAGAAATGCGAGATGATATTACACACTGGAAATATAGTAAACTTGATTTATCGAGTATTTTATTCAAAGAACCTGCAGATGCTACTACTGGATTGTACAAACAAGAAGCACAGGATCATGAACTTTCAAATGTCTTGGATTGGAAATTATTAGAAGCCGCCAAAGAAGCCATAGCAAATGGTACAAAAGTAAAAGCAGCTTTTCCAATCACCAATATTGATAGAACAACGGGCACGATTGTATCCAACGAAATCACCAAAAAATATAAAGCTGCTGGGCTTCCTGATGGAACCATTCATTATACATTTACTGGTACTGCGGGACAAAGCTTTGGCGCCTTTAACACAAAAGGTGTTACCCTAGAAATTGAAGGTGATGCCAATGATTATTTTGGTAAAGGACTTAGCGGTGCACACCTCATTATATATCCAAGTAAGCAGGCAACATTTGTTGCAGAGCAAAATAGCATTATCGGAAACGTTGCCCTTTATGGAGCTACATCAGGCACGGCATTTATTAGAGGTAAAGCTGGTGAACGCTTTGCTGTAAGAAACTCTGGCGCACAAGTAGTTGTTGAAGGTGTAGGCGATCATGGATGCGAGTATATGACTGGCGGAACAGCCATTATTTTAGGAGAAACTGGCCGAAACTTTGCAGCTGGCATGAGTGGTGGTATTGCATATATCTACGACACGGCTGACAGTTTTGCAGACAAATGCAACACAGAAATGGTGGATCTAGATCCATTAAATGAAGCAGATAAAAAATACTTACAGCGGATGATTGAACAGCATGCTTCTTTAACAGAAAGTAAAGTGGCAGGTTTTATTATGTCTGATTTTGACAACCAACTAGCACATTTTGTAAAAGTATTCCCAAGAGATTATAAAGCAGTGCTGTTACAAAAAGAAAAAAACAATCAAAAAGCGATTTAAATTTTTTATAGATGGGTAAGCCTACCGGATTTATTGAATTTACAAGAGAGTTGCCAACAAAAAGGGCGCCACAAGAAAGAATTAAAGACTACAAAGAATTTGTAGAAAAATATTCTGATCAAAAATTAAAAGAACAATCGGGAAGATGCATGAACTGTGGTGTTCCGTTTTGTCACAACGGTTGCCCTTTAGGCAATATCATTCCTGAATTTAACGACGCCGTTTATAATAGCAATTGGGAAGAAGCCTACGAACTATTAAGTGTGACCAATAATTTTCCGGAGTTTACAGGACGCATTTGCCCTGCACCTTGTGAGAGTGCATGTGTACTTGGCATCAATCAACCTGCTATTGCTATCGAAGAAATTGAAAAGCATATTATTGAAATCGCTTTTGAAAAAGGATTTGTTACACCCAAAAATCCAAACATAAGAACGGGTAAAAAAATTGCGGTAATTGGTTCAGGGCCTGCAGGACTGGCCACTGCTGCTCAATTAAATTATGCAGGACACCATGTTACAGTATTTGAAAGAGATGATGCACCGGGCGGTCTACTCCGTTATGGTATCCCCGATTTTAAATTAGAAAAATGGGTAATTGATAGACGCATACAATTATTAGAACAGGAAGGTGTGATTTTTAAATGCAATACCCATGTTGGAGTTAACATAAAAATGGATGAAATTATTAATGAGCACCATGCTGTTGTTATTGCAGCTGGATCAACCATACCAAGAGATTTAGACATACCGGGTAGAACATTAGAGGGTGTGCATTTTGCCATGGATTTTTTAAAGCAACAAAACAAAAGAGTAAGCAATAAAGAAGTTGTTGGTGATCCCATACTTGCAACCGGACAAGATGTTGTTGTTATTGGCGGTGGTGATACAGGAAGTGATTGTGTAGGAACTTCTAATAGACAAGGCGCAACTTCGGTTACACAATTAGAACTCATGCCAAAACCACCAGTTTCCAGAAATGATGTAATGCCTTGGCCTACCTACCCGATGACTTTAAAAACCTCAAGTTCACATGAAGAAGGGGCCAACAGAGAATGGGCCGTGCTAACCAAACGATTTATAGGTGAAGCTGGCAAACTTACGGGTATAGAACTCGTAGACATCATATGGAAAGCATCAACCCCGGACAAACCAGCCAGATTTGAAGAAATTGAGGGTACAACTAGAATTGTTCCTTGTCAAAAAGCATTTTTGGCGATGGGCTTTTTACATCCCCAGCACAAAGGCTTTATTGATGATATTGGCGTAGAACTGGATGCAAGGGGCAATGTATTCGCTAATGAAATAGACTATGAAACAAGCATTAATAAGGTATTTGCCGCCGGAGATGCTCGCAGAGGTCAATCATTGGTGGTTTGGGCCATTAGTGAAGGTCGTGAGTGCGCTAGAAAGGTGGATGAGTACTTAATGGGATCCTCATCACTAGAATCTAAAGACAAAAGCTACTTAATTAATATATAAATTATATTACTATATATTATTTCAAAAGCCTGATTTTTTAATAAATCGGGCTTTTTTATGAAATAAACTATGTTTTTGACAAATAAGCTTCTCGTTATACCCAAAACCCTATACACATAATATTATTTTATATGTTTATATTTATTAAATTTCTTATCTAATTAAAATATTAATTTAGTACAAATTATTACATAAGGTATTTTTATATGTATCAGAAAAAGCTAAACGTATATAATGTAGCACCCTTTTTAGTATTACTAATTGTTGCTATTCTAGCCATATTTACGCCCCCCGAATTAAGTTACCAAGACAATGTAGGCGCCTATAATGGAGCAGACATTGCTTGGATCTCAATGGCTACCGCACTGGTATTTTTAATGACCCCGGGGCTTGCCTTTTTTTATGGCGGCATGGTACACCGTAAAAATGTAATTTCTACCATGATCAAAAGTGTAGTTGCAACCGGTGTTGTAACCATCATTTGGGTAACTGTTGGGTATAGTTTATGTTTTGGAGATTCGATAGGTGGCTGGATTGGAAATCCTACTTCGCATTTATTTATGAAAGGGGTTATGAGTGGAAAACCATGGAGCCTTGCCCCTACTATTCCACTTGGTTTATTTGCTTTATTTCAACTCATGTTTGCGATCATCACACCAGGCCTTGTAGTAGGTGCGGTTGCTGAAAGAGTAAAGTTTACTTCCTATATTTTATTCATCGTTTTATTTAGCCTACTCGTATACGCTCCTATTGCGCATTGGACATGGCATCCAGAAGGATTTTTATTTAAAATGGGCGCATTAGATTTTGCAGGTGGAACGGTGGTTCACATTTCTGCAGGATGTGCTGCACTTGCAGGCGCACTCGTATTAAAACGAAGAAAAGCGCATGTAGAACAACAAGAAATTCCCCCAGCAAATATCCCCTATGTATTAATTGGCACCGGCTTATTATGGTTTGGATGGTTTGGATTTAATGGCGGATCGGCACTTGGTGCAAACACACTTGCTGTTACTGCATTTGTAACAACCAACACAGCTGCAGCATCTGCTGGATTATCTTGGATGTTTTTTGATGTGATTCGTGGTAAAAAACCATCGGTACTTGGTTTTTGTATTGGAGCAGTAGTAGGACTTGTTGCTATTACACCATCGGCCGGATTTGTAGCTGTTCCACAAAGTATTTTTATAGGTTTTGTAACAGCTATCATTTCAAATTTAGCAGTTTACTATAAATCAAAATCTAAATTAGATGATACACTAGATGTTTTTCCTTGTCATGGTGTTGGTGGTATGGTAGGCATGTTAATGACAGGAATATTTGCAACAAAATCTGTGAATGCCGCTGGTGCCGACGGTTTATTGTATGGCAACACTTCCTTTTTTTTAACACAATTAAAAGCACTATTTATTGTTGTTGGCTATAGTTTTTTAGTGTCGCTTCTTATCTTTAAATTAATTAGCCTCATGCTTCCACTTCGCGTAAGTCAGGAAGAAGAAGAAATTGGATTAGACGCCACACAACACAATGAAAAATATGGCAGGAACCCACATAAAATTTAATTGGGAAAGCAAAAATCAATGCTTAAGTTAGCAGCTATGAAAATGGCTGTTAAAACAATCAGGTACCTATATAGCATCTACGCCCTAATTACTTTTGTAGCAGTAATGCTTGTGCTCATGCCCTTTGTTTTTATTTCACTTGCATTTGGACGTGTAAAAGGTGGAAATTACATCTATCATTTGTGTAAAATATGGGCTTCGGTATGGTATGTATTTTTAGGTGTTAGACACCAAGAAATTCATGAAATCGAACACGAAAAAAGCCAGCAGTATATTTTTATTGCCAACCACAATTCATACATGGACATCCCTCCCATTGTATTAATTGCACATAGCCCACTTCGCATATTAGGCAAATACGAATCATCAAAAATTCCATTATTTGGATGGATGTACAAACAAGCAGTAATTCTTGTTGACAGAAGTAATCCAGAAAGAAGGGCCCAAAGTGTTCGGGAATTAAAACAAGCCATTGATGATGGCTTATCCATATTTTTATTTCCTGAAGGAACATTTAACGAATCGGAACAACCCCTTAAATCGTTTTTTGATGGTGCCTTCAGAATCGCGATTGAAACACAAACGCCCATCAAACCACTTTTATTTATTGATACCATTGAGCGCATGCATTTTAGTTCGGTATTTTCTATAACGCCTGGTAAAAGCAGGGTGGTTTATTTAGCAGATATACCAGTAAAAGGTTTAACCATGGAGGACTTACCGGCGCTAAAAGCAAAAGCCTATCAGTTAATGGAAGAAGGCCTCAAAAGATACCGCAAATACCCAACCGTTTTAAGCGTATTTTAGCAAAAAATTGGGCCCTTGTTTGCAGAAATTATTATACCACTTGCTTTACCTAAAAACTACACATGGGCCATCCCTGCTAGGTTTCAGGCGCTTGTGAGCCCAGGTATCAGAGTTGAAGTATTACTTGGGCGCAACAAAAAATATGCAGGTATCATTAAAAAAATTACCCTCGAAAAGCCTGCCGCTTTTGATCCCAAAGAGATTTTACAAGTAATCGACGAAACGCCCATCTTACACCCTACTCAACTTGAATTTTGGGAGTGGATTGCTTCCTATTATATGTGTACAGAGGGCGAAGTAATGAAAGCAGCAATACCTGCTAATTTAAAGTTGACCAGCGAGAGTATTTTAATTTGGAATGAAGAGCGTACACTTGATTTTTCTGATTTAAGCGATAACGAATATGTAGTAGCCGAAGCACTGCATATTAAAAAAGAACTTAGGCTCTCGGAGGTGCAGCAACTAATAGATGCTACACATATATACCCACTCATCAAAAAACTAATTGAAAAAGAGGTATGCTATATTTGGGAGGAATTAAAGGACAAATACAAAGCTAAAAAAGAAACATTTATTCGCTTATCAGATACGTATAAAAGCGAAGCTGCACTTGAAACGCTACTAAACAACTGGACCAAAGCGCCCAAGCAAATGGAACTGCTCCTCGCATTTATGCATTTGCAAAAGACAGCCCCAGAAGTAATTCAATCGGAGCTTTTAAAAAAATCGGGAGCGAGTGCTGCTCAATTAAAAGGCCTCATTGAAAAAGGAATATTAATTGCCGATAAAAAAGCCGTAGACCGTTTTAATTATGGAATTGACAAAACCGAATTAGAAAACACGTATACCCTTTCTGAAGCACAAACAGATGCCTACAATAACCTCATTACTTTATTTGACACCAAACCCGTTTGCTTACTACATGGGGTAACCGCTAGTGGTAAAACCCAAATTTATATTAAACTCATAGAAACCTTTATAGCAAAGGGTGAGCAAGCTTTATATATGCTTCCTGAAATTGCATTAACGGCGCAAATGATTCGCCGTTTGCAGTTTTACTTTGGTGATAAAATAGCGATTTATCATTCTAAATTTAACGCCAACGAAAGAGTAGAAATTTGGAACAAAGTAAACTCGGGACAAATAAAAATTGTACTAGGCGCCAGATCGGCACTACTATTACCCTTTAAAAATTTAGGACTCATTATTGCCGATGAAGAGCATGATCCTTCCTATAAACAACAAGACCCTGCGCCAAGGTATCATGCAAGAGATGCTGCCATCTATTATGCAACACTATTTAATGCCAAGGTATTATTAGGTAGCGCCACCCCATCTATCGAAAGTTATTACAACGCACTTCAACATAAATTTGGACTCGTAACATTACAAGAACGCTTTGGAGCTGCTACACTCCCAACCATTGATATTATCAACGTTCAAAAACTACCTAAAAAAGGAAAAGTTGCCATAACAGAACCTTTACTACTTGCCATTCAGGAAACACTAGCAAAAAATAAACAAGTTATTTTATTTCAAAATAGAAGAGGTTATGCCCCTTACATGATTTGTGATACCTGCGGATGGATCCCTCAATGCAAACAGTGTGACGTAACCCTCACCTACCATAAAGCAAAAAACAAATTAACCTGTCATTACTGCGGTAGCAATTATCCGGTTGTGAATCAGTGCGCCGCTTGTGGTAGCAATCAATTCACGCAAAAGAATTTTGGTACCGAGCAAATACAAGAACTCTTATCGGAACTATTACCAGATGCACGCATTGCCCGCATGGATCATGATAGTGTAAAAGGGAAAAATGAACACGACGCCCTTATTAAATTATTTGAACAACGTGCCATTGATATTTTAGTAGGCACACAAATGGTGGTTAAAGGGTTAGACTTTGAACATGTAAGCCTTGTTGGCATCATCGATGCAGATGGTATTTTAAGTTTCACAGATTTTAGGGTCAACGAAAAAGCCTATCAACTCATGGAACAAGTGAGTGGTAGAGCTGGCCGTAAAGATGATCAAGGAAAAGTGCTCATTCAAGTTAGCCAGGCCAACCATCCTGTACTTCATTTTGTGCAGCAGCACAATTACCCTGCCCTATTTAATTTTGAAATTGACAACCGTCAAGAATTCAATTATCCACCTTTTTCACGAATCATACTTATTACCTGTAAGCACGTTGATAAAAACGTAGCGCAAGAGGCTGCCAATATATTAATGCGCGGACTTAGTAATGATTACGGAAAATTTATAACGGGACCCGCACAACCCGTTATAGACCGCATTAGAAACCAATACCTATGGGAACTACTTTGCAAAATCCCAAAACAACAAGTAAGCATAGGAACTTTTAAATCGAGGTTGCAGCAACAAATTTTGATTTTGCAAACCAATAAGCGTTACCGCTCCGTTCGCATAGTCATCAATGTAGATCCGCTCTAGAAAATTTTGACAAAAAAAAGAGCTGCCGTAAGGCAGCTCTTTTAGCATAAAGAGTATTACTGTATTAGTAGTTTAACTTTAATTCAACTCTTCTATTAGCAGCACGTCCTTTTACAGTTTTGTTATCAGCAATTGGATTCTTAGAACCAAATCCAGCTACCATAATTTTAGCTGCATCCACTTTACCTTTTGTAGTTAAGTAAGTTTGAACGCTCTTAGCACGATTTTCAGATAAAGGATCATTGATTGCATCAGTACCTGTATTATCGCAATGTCCTTCTACAGTTAATTTCAAGTTGGCATCTTCATTTAATGCTTTAGCTACTTTATTTAATCCTTTGAAAGAACTAGAAGCTAATTTAGCACTACCCGTTACAAAAGTGATTTTTTTAGCACCATCAGTAACTGTTTTTGCTACTTCTTGCTTGATAGCAGGACAACCATTGTTTTCCTTAACACCAGCAAGTGTTGGACACTTGTCTTCTTCATCGTTAACACCATCATTGTCGGTGTCAGGAACTGGGCAACCTTGGTAACGAGCAACACCAGCAACTGTAGGACACTTATCTTCTTCATCATTAACACCATCTTTGTCAGTGTCAGGAATTGGACAACCTTGGTATTTAGCTAAACCTTTTACAGTAGGGCATTTGTCGTTTTCATCATTTACGCCATCGTTGTCTGTATCTGGTACAGGGCAACCATCATATTTAGCAACACCAGCTACAGTAGGACATTTGTCTTTACTGTCAACTAAACCATCATTATCGCTATCTTTTTCAGGAGCAGGTGGTGGTGGTGGCGGAGGTGTAACTTTAACTGGCTCAGGTCTATCCTTAATTGGAGAAACGATACCAATATTGTATGTGAAATGATTAGATGCTAATGTTGACATAGCAGTTCTGTGTACAAAATTTGTAGTTAAGAAATTATCATTTCCTAATTTAAATTGCATACCTAATCCGATAGGCGCATAAGTAGCAAAATAAGTACCACCATACATAGATGCACCAGCACCGATTGTAAAGTAAGGAACTACAAAGTATTTGTCTTTTAACATTTTAACGTTGATAGCAACATCAGTTTCAAGTAACAATCTTTTAGCTGTTGGAACTGCAACACCTGATCTAGATCTGAAAGGATATCTAACAGACGCTGCACCAATACTAACTTGCAAATCAACATATTCGTTTAGACCTTCGATGTACTGAAAAGACATACCAGGATCTAGATCTTTAATTTTAGTCCATTGGTTATTTGTAAACACAGATGATAATGAACCAGCACCAATTAAACCTGGTGTAGTTACATCTTGCAATTGAAAATGAAATCCAATTGAGGGTCTTTTTTTATAACTGATTGGGGTAGTTTGTGCACTAGCAGAAACAGCCAATCCAATCACGATTAAAGAAAAGAGTAATTTCTTCATAAACAGTTTTTTATTAATTATTGCAAAAATACAAGCTGAAACTGATTTTGAGAAAAAATTAATCAAAAACTAGGGTATT
>JBIKIS010000117.1:0-6347 GCA_044361485.1 Sediminibacterium sp. | reverse complement strand
ATAGTTGGTATCAACTATTTGTAGTTTGCAGCAAAGCTTTGTGTTAATGTGAAACCAGACTCGTCAATACCGTAAGTAACTGCATCGATACGAGTTGTAAATACGTTGTACATGATGATCGCTACTGCAGAAGTACCAATACCTAAAGCCGTATTGTAAAGGGCCTCAGAGATACCTTGAGAAAGTTCACGAGCAGCTTCTCCACCACCTTCATCACCTAATTTAGAGAATGAACGGATCATACCCATTACCGTACCTAGTAGACCTAAAAGGGTTGCTACTGATGCAATAGTAGATAAGAATACTAAGTTCTTTTCTAACATTGGAAGTTCTAGTGCAGTTGCTTCTTCTACTTCTTTTTGAATGTTTAATACTTTTTGATCTGTTGTAAGCTCTGTATTAGAAATCATTTCTTTGTATTTCTTAAGACCTGCTTTCATTACATTACCTACAGAACCTTCTTGCTTATCACACTCAACTAACGCTTTGTCAACGTCTTTGTTTGCTAAATGAAATTGCACTTTACGTACAAACTCAGCAATATTTCCTTTACCAGAAGCTTTAGATACTGTTAATAATCTTTCGATAACGAAAGTTAATACCGTCAATAAGCAACCAATAAGGATAGGTACGATGATACCACCTTCATACATTTTTGTGAAAGTTCCTTTAGGTCCTTTGTGGTTAGGCCAAAACCAATGGCTAGCATCAGGATCAGGAGTTGTAAAGTTTGAAGCGCTGCCTAATAATACGCGCCAAATAAGGTAACCGCCAATAATACAAGCAATTGGGGCGATTGTTGCAATTAAGTTACTGCTCTTGTTAGGTTTTGCAGTTGCATTACTTTTTGCAGCTGTTGCAGTTGGTTTTGTAAGATCCATGATTCGATAGATTTTTTGTTTTTTAAATAATTAAAACCGATTTAAAAATTTGTCCCTACAATGCTAATTAAAAATTTGTTTTAAACATAAAACTTCTTCAAATAAACCCTTAGGGGCATACAAATTAGTTAATTTATTGAAATAGCCAAATTTGGTTACAGAAAAATAATTTTTAGGACCTATGTAAAGGCCTAAATACCTCAGTATAAGCGGCTTATTAGCTCAAAATCCACATTTTTTCACCGATTTGTTTAATTTATTTTGCCATTCATCCAAGTTCATCTAAAAAATAAAGGAGTGAATTATATACCGCCCTATCTTTAAAGCATTATTTAAAAACTAATTTAACCAATGAAAAACTATTTTATCGCGGCGGCGCTCCTTGTTACAACAATGGGAACCGCACAACAAAGAGATTCCACGCAAGCACCAGGTGGTAGAGCTGGTATGCCAAGCATGGCTGGCATGGCCGGTATGGGTGGTGCGCGTCAGGCTCCAAAAGCTTTTAAAGAAGTAATTACGTCTAAGGCCGTTTCACAAAAGGGTTTATTTACCGTACACAAGGTAGAAGACAAATACTACTTTGAAATTCCAAATAGCCTAATGGGCCGTCAAATTTTAGCGGTAACCCGTTACGTTAAAGTACCTGCTGTAGGTGGTGGTCGTGGTGTATATGGTGGTGA
Source organism: Sediminibacterium sp. (assembly GCA_044361485.1). Classification (GTDB taxonomy): domain Bacteria; phylum Bacteroidota; class Bacteroidia; order Chitinophagales; family Chitinophagaceae; genus Sediminibacterium. Next base: position 4,783 of record JBIKIS010000117.1, on the reverse strand, counting down.
AATTGCCAACCAACAAACCATGGCTTTTGAAAAAGGGCCTAGCAGCAATATCTTTTTACGTGGTATTGCACTTATTAATAATGCAAATCCAACAGATGATATCTACAAAGCTGTTACCAATTCAAATTTAAATGCTATTGCGGCAGCTTTCCCAATTGCAGCTTTCTCAAAAGATAGCAGCGGTGTGGTAATTGATGTAACGGATTACTTTAAAGGTGACAACCCTTTAGTAAGTGTTAGTTCTCAAGTAAAGCGCTCATTAAGCTTAACGCAAATTTCTGCAGATAGATCTTATATCGACAAAATTTCTACCTACCCTATTAACACCGAAATTAGAACCGTAAAAACTTTTGGTTCTTCGGCAGCTGGTGGTGGATTTGGTGCCCCAAGTCCTACGCCTACAGCTTCGATCCCAACAGCTAATGGCAACAACGCTATTACGATTGAATTAAACACTTCGCTTTTACTACTTCCTGCAACGCCAATGGCAGCAAGGATTGCAGACAAGCGTGTAGGTTTCTTTACAGATGATTATGTTGTGTTTGGCGACAACCAACAAAAAGTAGAGAACAAAGAATTTGCAGTACGTTGGAGATTAGAGCCAAAAGATGCAGACGTTGAAAAATGGAAAAAAGGTGAACTCGTAGAGCCTAAAAAACAAATCATTTATTACATCGATCCTGCAACTCCAAAGCAGTGGCGTAAGCACCTAATTTTAGGTATTAATGATTGGCAGAAAGCTTTTGAACAAGCTGGTTTCAAAAATGCAATTGTAGGTAAAGAGTGGCCAGAAAATGATACCACTATGAGCCTAGAAGATGCGCGTTATTCTGTAGTGCGTTATTTTGCTTCTGAAACAGAAAACGCATACGGTCCTAACGTACACGATCCACGCAGTGGAGAAATTTTAGAAAGCCATATTGGCTGGTACCACAACGTTATGAAGCTTGTACACGATTGGTACATGATTCAAACTGCAGCGGTAGATCCACGTGCACGTAGTATGAAATATGATGATGATTTAATGGGCGATTTAATTCGTTTCGTTTCTTCACACGAAGTAGGACATACTTTAGGTTTAAGACATAACATGGGTAGCAGTAGCAAAACCCCAGTAGAAAAATTACGTGATAAAACATGGGTTGAAGCAAACGGTCACACGGCTTCTATCATGGACTACGCTCGTTTTAACTATGTAGCACAACCAGAAGACAATATTTCTAAAGCAGGCTTATACCCTCGCATTGGTGATTATGATTTATGGGCTATCCGTTGGGGCTATGGTTATATTCCAGGTAACACTGAAGAAGAAACTAAATTAGCGAGCAATAAGTTAATTACTGAAACACTTAAAGCAAACCCTCGTGCTTGGTTTGGTACCTACGAAGGTGGTAACCAACAAGATCCACGCAGCCAGTCTGAAGACCTTAGTGACAACGCTGTAAAAGCGAGTGATTATGGTGTTAAAAACTTACAACGTTTACTTGCAAAACTTCCTGAGTACACAACAGAAGAAGGTGATTTAAACGAAAACGTAGCTACTATTTATGGTCAATTATTAGGCCAATTTAGAAGATATGTTGGACATGTAAGCCGCAACGTAGGTGGTGTTTATGAAACATTCCAAACATCTGCAAGTGGTGTAGCTGTTTATGAGCCAACACCTAAGCAACATCAAAAAGATGCATTAGGATTTTTGAATAGACAATTATTCCAAACACCAACTTGGTTAATTGACAAAAGAATCTGGGACAAAATAAACGTTCCTGGTTCTTCTGATCCAATTGCAGGTGCGCAAGAAAGTGCATTAGCTTCTATGTTAAGCACAGACCGCTTACACCGTATGCAAATGAACGTAGATCGTTTTGGTGCAGACAAAGTTTATGCTGCAACTGAAATGATCAACGATTTACAAAACGATTTATTCAGTGAATTAAAGTCTGGTAAAGCAGTTGATACCTACCGTAGAATGTTACAAAAGAGCTACGTAGATAAATTAGATGCGATCATTAACCCTAAAGCAAGTGCTGGTGGTATTACCATTAGCTTTGGCGGTGGCGGCGGTAACAATCCTTACGGATCTGGTTACAACAGCCGTAGTGATGTAAACAGCATTGCACGCGCTCAATTAGTAGCCCTTAAAGGCACTGTGAACGCTGCAGCAGCTTCTACTTCAGACAAAATGACTAAAATGCATTTAGCTGATTTAGCGCAAACAATTAAGTTAGCGCTTGATCCTAAATAATATTTAGAATTTGATTGAGATCGAAAATTTTTTAGATCGAAAAATCCGAGGGCTTCGCCCTCGGATTTTTTTTGCCCAAAATTTTTTCGTGCACCTTTTTAAGCCCAGCTTAACCCAATCACACCCAGACCATTTATTTTCGTTTCCCTCGGCCCAACTTATTTTTTATAGTTCGGCTGCATTCATTTAAATTGTGTCAAAGACTAAAACTATGTTAGAGCCTTGGCGCACAGGAACGGTCATCAAAATTGAAGACGCATCGGAAAGCACGCGGCGGTTTTGGATTCAAATTCCAGAGCTAGACAGTTTTAATTTTAAGCCCGGGCAGTTTGTGACACTCGATTTACCCATTCACGAAAAAACCAACAAACGCTGGCGCAGTTACTCCATTGCATCTGCACCAGATGGCAGCAATATTATAGAACTGGTTATTGTTTTATTAGAAGGGGGCCTGGGTACTACTTATTTATTCAATGAAATAAAAGTAGGTAGCAATATTACTTTGAGAGGCCCGGTGGGCGTATTTACCTTACCTGAAACACTCGACAAAGACCTCTTTTTAATTTGTACGGGTACAGGTATTGCGCCGTTTAGATCCATGGTGCACTGGATCCACCAACAAAAAATAGCACATAAAAATATTCACCTAATTTTTGGTTGCCGAAAATTAACCGACCAGTTATATGGTTCGGAACTTAAGGCGCTGGAAGTGCAAGAAAATAATTTTTATTACCACCCCGTTTTTTCTAGAGAAGACGCGGTGCCTGTTGGCGCGCATAAGGGGTATGTGCACGCTCTGTACGAGCAGTTATTGGCTGCAAAAAATCCTTCACAGTTTTATTTGTGTGGCTGGAAAAATATGATTGACGAAGCCAAGCAGCGCATCATGGCAGCCGGTTACGACAAAAAAGACATCCACTTAGAGATATATGGGTAAAATTTGCAATGCATCGCGATAGATTGTCGGTTTGTAATATGCGCGCAAAATGCAGCGCAAATTCACAATTCAAAACGCTAATCGTAATTAAGCGATTGCCGCTAACACAATCTCTTTTACCTTACTAATGTGCACACGCTCCTGCGTCATCGCATCACGGTAACGAATGGTAACCGTTTGGTCTTCTTTCGTTTGGTGATCAATGGTTACGCAAAACGGCGTACCAATCGCATCTTGTCTGCGGTAACGTTTTCCAATCGCATCTTTTTCTTCGTAAAAACATTTGAACTGACCTTTGCAACTGTCCATGAGTTCACGTGCAATTTCTGGGAGGCCGTCTTTTTTAACGAGTGGTAAAATAGCGAGTTTTACCGGTGCAATTTTTGCTGGAATATGAAGTACCACGCGTTCGTCGGTGCTACCATCTTCTTTGGTAATTTTTTCTTCTTCGTATGCATTACTCAACACAGCCAAAAACATACGATCAAGTCCAATAGAAGTTTCTACAACGTACGGAATGTAGTTGCCATAAGGCTTTCCGGTTGCTTCATCTATATCGTTGTCAAAATATTGTTGCTTCTTTTTACTAAACTCTTGGTGTCTGGTTAAGTCAAAATCGGTACGAGAATGTATACCTTCTAACTCTTTAAAACCAAATGGAAATTCAAATTCAATATCTAGTGCCGCGTCTGCGTAGTGCGCTAATTTAACGTGGTCGTGGTAACGATATTTATTTGCAGGCATACCTAAATCGGTGTGCCATTTTAATCGCGCTTCTTTCCAATATTCGTACCATTTCATTTGCGTGCCAGGACGTACAAAAAATTGCATTTCCATTTGTTCAAACTCACGCATTCTAAATATAAATTGACGGGCAACAATTTCATTTCTGAAGGCCTTACCTGTTTGTGCAATACCAAAAGGCACTTTCATACGTGCTGTTTTTTGCACGTTTAAAAAGTTTACAAAAATACCTTGTGCGGTTTCTGGACGCAGGTAAATCGTGTTTGCGTCTTCGGCAACAGAACCTAATTGCGTATCAAACATGAGGTTAAACTGTCTAATATCGGTCCAGTTAGATGTACCACTTACACTACAAGTAATTTTTTGTTCTGTCAGTAGATTTTTTAAGCCTTCAAAATTTTCGGCCGCTAACAATTGATCCATTTGCGCTAGCAAGGCATCGGCCTCCGCTGCCGCTCCGGCCGCACGTAAACTATCGGCTTTGGCTTCAATCAAATGGTCAACACGGTAGCGTTTTTGAGAGTCTTTATTATCGATCATCGGATCGCTAAAATTATCTACGTGCCCGCTCGCCTTCCAGGTGGTTGGGTGCATAAAAATGGCAGCGTCAATACCCACAATGTTTTCATGCATTTGGGTCATGCTGTGCCACCAATAATCCCTGATATTTTTTTTGAGTTCAGACCCGTACGGACCGTAATCATACACAGCACTTAATCCATCATAAATTTCACTACTAGGAAACACAAATCCATACTCTTTGGCATGCGATATAATGGCCTGAAAATTATTTTCTTGTGGGGTTAACGCGGGCTTACTCATACAGGGCAAAAATAAGCCATTCTCCCTAAAAAAGG
>JBIKIS010000116.1:0-6394 GCA_044361485.1 Sediminibacterium sp. | reverse complement strand
GTGGTGATGCTGCTAAAAATGAATCATCATTTGAACCTGAAAAAGATGGCAATCATTTTGCCATTGACTTAATCAAGCAGGTAAATAACATGAACAATGGTATTTATTTAGATGAAGACATTAAAAACGGCGGACAAACAAAATTTTGTGTGGGTGTTGCAGGTTATCCAGAAAAACATTTTGAAGCACCAAATTTAGAAATAGATTTAAAGCATTTAAAAAACAAAGTGGATGAGGGTGCAGGCTATATCATGACACAAATGTTTTTTGACAATCAAAAGTTTTATGATTTCGTGAAAGCCTGTAGGGATATGGGTATTACCGTTCCTATCATTCCAGGACTTAAGCCAATTACCAATAAAAAACAACTCTCTGTTTTACCTCGAATATTTCATGTAGACATTCCTACAGAACTCTCCAACGCCATCAATAAATGTAAAACAGATGCCGATTGCGAACAAGTTGGCACTGAGTGGTTGGTACAACAAAGCAAGGAACTTAAAGCATTTGGTGTTCCTGTATTACACTATTACACGCTCGGAAAACCTAAAGTAATTTATAACGCCGTTAAAGAACTGGTGTAATTATTTGGTAGGCGGCTTTTTACTTTTTACCTGAATAATATCGTCAAACTGTTCGATCGTTAATTGCTTGGCAATAATACGTTTGTCTTTGTCTAACAAATAAACAGTTGGCGTTTTATAAATGTCGTAGAGTTGTCTATAATTAGCCCTGCCTGCTTTTTCGTCCGCATCTTTTGCGGCTTTCGTTTGGTAGGCATGTATCCAATTTTTTAGGTTCTTTTCTGTTACAAATTTTTTCCAGGCTGCCTGTTCGGCGTCGTAAATATTCACGCCAAGCATGGTCATACCTACCGCTTTCCACTTGGCTCTATAAAACGAATCTAACCTTGGTAGTTCTTCTTTACAATGTCCACAATTTGGATCGTAAAAAACCACCATGGTATAGGTAGCGGGTAGATTATAGAGTGAAACCGCTTTACCTAAAGAATCCACCAAATCCAGTGCTGGTGCGGGCAATCCGAGTTGATTGGCCATTAAACTATAGGCTCTTTCTGTTACTGTTTTTCGAGACGCTGGATTTAAAATAACGGTATCACCTTTGGCGTAAAAGTTTTCAAACAAATACACAAACACTTTGTCTTGACCCATAAATTCGGGGGCCATGTATTTATTGGTGAACTTGGTAAGTAGGTATGGATAAATTTCTTTTCCAGTTTTAGCCATCAGCAACATGTACTTCACTTCTTCAATAAGAGAGTCTGGTTCAGCAGAAACATAGTACTTAAAATATTCGTCTAATTTGGCTTCAAAAAAGGGCGTTCTTAAAAGTCTATCATCATTAAAAAGTACATCATCCCAAAAATGATTTTTTACAAAACGGTATGGTGCCAAAGAATCTGGCTTTCCATTTACGATAGGCACAGCAGGGGCTACAGGTCGTTTCATAGCACTAAAGAGCATCGATAACAAAGAGCCAGGATATTTTTTTACGATGTCGTTTCTATATGCTTCTACGAGCTTATCTACTTTACCGTATTCATCTGCTAAGCGGGTAGAATCGGCTTTTGTTTTAGCAGCATTAAATTCGTTTCTAATGTTTTGTAGTTGTTGCCCTTTTTCTGAAGAAAAACCAATGTAGGCTTTAAATAAATCATTGTCGCGTGAACCCGTAATGGTTGCTTTTTCTTTAACAGTAGTGTCTCCTTCTATATTAAAATGCTGGATATCATCCATCAAAAATTCAAATTGTTTGGTGATTTGCGGCGTCACTACAAAGTATACCCCACTCGTTAATTTAGTATCCCCTTTAAATACCCCTTGTCCGGTGGCGTCTAACATAGTAGAGTCTACAAGTACTAGACTTTTTCCATAATAACTCCCTATGTAAACTTTACAATTCGTAAGCGGCTTTAACTTGATAGAAATGCGCCTTCCAGCAGGTTTAGTTTGTGCGTCAAGGGTGCTGCTCAAACAAAGCATTGTAATTAGGGCTAAACAAGATTTTGCAAAAAAGTTCTTCATACTATTAAATTCTATGCAAATTTAGGTATTTAGATCATGCCGCCTCTCAAAGCGTCTTATATTTGCATGCAGTGAGAAAACAAAAGAAACAACCCATCTTAGAACAGGTATTGGTAGAAAATTATGCTGCCGAGGGTAAGGCGTTGGCCCGTGTAGATGGCAAAGTGGTATTTATTGAAGGCGCTGTCCCTGGCGATGTTGTAGATGTGCAACTCAAAAAAAATAAAACCGACTGGGCAGAAGGCTTTGTAGTGGCTTATAGGTCCTATTCTGAAGACCGGGTACAACCATTTTGTGCGCATTTTGGTGTATGCGGTGGATGTCAGTGGCAAATGCTTCCTTACGCAAAACAACTCGTGTATAAGCAACAACAAGTAACGGATAATTTAACCAGAATTGGACGCATACAACTCCCGGACATCCAGCCCATTATTGGCGCTAGTCAAACGGAGCTTTACCGCAACAAAATGGAATATACGTTTGCTACAAAAAAATATATTCCTTCCGAAGAATTTAGAGCCCTAAAAGCAGCAGGTGCCGATTTTTCCAATAAGCCTGGCGCCGCTGGTTTTCATGTGCGTGGATTTTTTGACAAAGTAGTAGAAGTAGATACTTGTCATTTGCAGGAAGAGCCAACCAACCTGATTCGTAAAATGGTGGCTAAGTATGCGCTTGATCATGACCTTCCATACTACGATGTAAAGCAGCACGCGGGATGGTTGCGTAATATGTTTGTGCGTAACACTACAACCGGTGAACTCATGATCAATGTTGTATTTGGTTACGAAGACGAACCACACCGTCTTGCATTACTAGATCAGTTGCTCGAAGCGTTTCCTGCAATCACTACCTTAATTTATACGATCAATACAAAACGAAATGATAGTTTGTATGACCTAGATCCAATAACATATTTTGGTAACGGAAGCATCACCGAAAAACTAGAAAAATTTTCGTTTAAAATAAGTCCTAAATCATTTTTTCAAACCAATACCAAGCAAGCCGAAAAACTCTATCAAGTAACGCGTGAATTTGCAGAACTAGATGGTTCGCAAGTGGTGTATGACCTTTATTGTGGTACCGGAAGTATTGGTATTTTTTTAAGTGAAGGCGCAAAAAAAGTAGTAGGCGTAGAAGTAGTAGCAGATGCTATTGAAGATGCTAAAATTAATGCGGCACTTAATAATTTACAGCACACTGCATTTTTTGCGGGTGATGTAATCGATATTGTAGACGATACCTTTTTTGCTACGCATGGTAAGCCTGACGTGATTATCACAGATCCACCAAGAGCAGGCATGCATGATAAACTCTTAAAAAAATTATTAGAAATTGCAGCGCCAACAATTGTATACGTAAGCTGTAACCCTGCTACACAAGCTAGAGATTTAGCCCTTTTAGATGAAAAATACCAGGTCACTAAAATTCAGCCCGTAGACATGTTTCCGCATACCTTGCATATCGAAAATGTAGTGCAGTTAAAAATAAAGTCTTTGAATCCATCATAAGATCACCTCGTTAATATATTTGTATGACAGAGTTTAGACCCGGCCGATTTGAAATTTTACCCGTAATCATTAAAAATCTTTTAATCATTAATGGGTTATTTTATTTAGCACAAATTACTTTTCCAGAATCACCTACTGCAAATTTTAGCCTAGAGGATTTGTTTGCACTTCATGCATGGCAAAGTGATTTGTTTAAGCCATGGCAGTTGGTAACGCACTTGTTCATGCACGGCGACTTCTATCATATTTTGGGTAATATGTTTGCACTCTGGATGTTTGGATCGGTATTAGAAAATTTATGGGGCTCTGCTCGTTTTCTAACTTTTTATTTGGTTTGTGGACTTGGCGCAGCGCTTATTCATTTGTTATTTTTAAATTATGAATTAACGCCACTCATTGAGGAATTTCAAACTAGAGAAAAACTAGGACTTATCAATGAAGCAGTGGCTTTCAAGTACAATCAAATTATCAATACTGCTACACTTGGTGCAAGCGGCGCAGTATTTGGTATACTCGCAGCCTTTGTTTATTTATTTCCTAACACCTATATCTATTTATACTTTTTTGTTCCGGTTAAAGCAAAGTGGGTAGGTCTAATTTATTTCGCTTTTGAAATTTATAGTGCCGTTCAAAATGCAGCTGGCGATAATGTTGCCAGATGGGCCCACGTGGGTGGCGCACTCGTAGGATTAATTATTGTTATTACTTGGAACAAAACCAATAAAAAAACGTTTTACTAGTATATAACCAATTTATGCCTCAACAACGTTTTATGTCAAATAGAAAAATGCTTTTAGGAGAAGACAGCAATGCGCTCGTTTTTTTATTTGCAGTAAACATGATCATTTTTGTATTGATTAGTTTTTTAAAAACAGTGTATTATTTAACGGATACCCCGCTGGAACTTTTTGAGCGTCAAATTGTAGACTGGTTTAGGATGCCTAGTAGTTTTGTGGGTGTTTTATATAAGCCTTGGACCTTTATCATTCATTTTTTTAGCCAATATCATTTTTGGCAGCTGGTAAGTAGTATGTTATGGCTTTGGAGTTTTGGGTACATTTTTCAAGATTTATCTGGCAATAAACATATCATTCCTGTTTATATCTATGCAGGCGCCATTGGTGCGCTTGTTTTTTTAGCTTCTAATGCACTCTTGCCTGCTGCTGTTAATGCTGCGGGCCCTGTTATGGGCGCCGGCGCTAGTATCGTAGGTATTGCTGTTGCTACCACCGTATTGGCCCCTAAGTACCGGTTGTTCCCACTTGTAAATGGAGGCATTCCGTTATGGGTATTGACCCTTATTTTTTTAGTGTTGGATTTTTCAACTGCACTTGTTGTACCATCCATTCTTGTATCGCACCTATTCGCTGGCCTCGTGGGTTTTGGTTATATAAAACTTTTACAAAACGGGAACAATGCTGGTGATTGGATGATTCGCTTTTACCATTGGGGCAATAATTTACTATCCCCAAAAAATACGCGTATTGTAAAAGCCGATACCAGGGGTTATGATTCTACAGAAACGAGGCTCAATGCAATTTTAGATAAAATGAATATCGTTGGGTATGACAATTTATCTGAAAGTGAAAAGGCATTTTTAAAATCTACAAGTCAGGATTAATTTTTTGTTCCCGCCATTAATTCTTATTTTTAGTACATGGCGGGAAGTTTTATTAGGCGGGCAACTAAAACAGTTATTCTTTTCATCAATTTATTTGTTGCTGTTATTTTTTTGCTGGCTTGTTTAACACCTTTTGCACCAACTAGTACATGGTGGATTTTGGGTTTTACAGGACTAGCGGTACCCTACGCCATCATTATTTTATTTTTCTTTGTTATTTTTTGGCTTATCGTTAAACCCAAGCTATCACTCATTTCCATCGTAGTGCTTTCTATTGGATGGCAGCAAATTGGTGTTATTGCCGCTGTAAAACCGGGTCCTATGTTGTCTGATCGAAAAAGAGAAAATCATATCCGAATTATTGACTGGAATATTCAAAGTTTTAACGGGCTTTCAAAAAAGCCACTCGTTAAAAAGCAAATTCGTAAAGACATTGCTGCCAGTATTTTACTATTAGAACCCGATGTTGTTTGTTTACAAGAATTTAATAGTTCTGAACTAGGTGGTGCACAAACAAATAATATCGCACTATTTAAAAAGCGGTATAAATATTTTTATTTTTCTAAAGACTATAGTAGAAATGATGGCGCTTATCAGTCTGGGTGTATTATATTTTCTAAATATCAAATTATTGATTCAGGAAAAATTAATTTTCCAGTAGCAGAGAGTCTTATTTATGTTGATATTTTAAAAGGCGCCGACACCATTAGAATATTTAATACCCACTTACAGTCATTTAAATTCAAGCAAAACGATTATTCTGATATCGAAAAAATTAAGGAGCAAGATGCTCATACCATCGATGCTTCTATGAATCTTTTTAATAAAATGGGCCAGGCTTTTAAGCGAAGAGGGCCGCAAGCCGAACTGGTTAAAAACGCCCTTGCTAGCACACCTTATCCATCTATCATTTGTGGTGATTTTAATGATGTGCCTAATTCTTATACCTATTTTACAATCCGCAATAAATGGCAGGATGCATTTTTACAAAAGGGTTTTGGGATCGGAAGTAGTTTTACCACACTTGCCCCAACGCTTCGTATCGACTATATTTTGGCTAGCCCCCAGTTTGACATTGTCACTTTTGACATGATTGATGAAGGGTTGAGTGACCATGTTATGCTGGTTTCTGACGTACAATTAAAAAAATAAAATACCTTCGTGGCCTCATGGCATCTTTAAAAGTATACAACTCGTTAACGCGTCAGAAAGAAGTATTT
>JBIKIS010000115.1:0-6422 GCA_044361485.1 Sediminibacterium sp. | reverse complement strand
CTACAACAGTGCCATCAAACATATTTCACCCAAACTGCTCGATGAATCTGGCTATACGGCGATGATTCAAAACCAACAACTCTATATTGGTACATCCAACGGACTTTACACGGTTGGGCTTCAACCCCTAAAAGATTTAAGTTTTAGTAAAGGCGATTTTTCGTTGGTGCAAAATACAAGCGGCCAAACATGGGGCCTGTCGCTTATCAATAGCAAATTACTATTAGGGCACCATGAAGGCGCTTTTTATGTAAACAATAATATAGCTACTTCCTTTTCAATTAAACCAGGGTTTTGGAATTTCACGCCACTTGGTAATATGTCACCTGCAAGTATTGTTGTTGGCGGTACATATAGAGGCCTTACCATTTTTGATGCCAAGGCAAATCAACTCTTTCAATCACTTGATATTCCAAATTTCGTAGAGTCCTCTAGGTATGTCACCATTGATGCCGAAGAAAATATATGGGTTTCACACCCCTATCATGGTGTCTATAAAATAGAAAAAAATATTGATGGGAAGTATACCACTAAACAATATCAGAAAAAAGAAGGACTACCCGCTTTACTAAACAATCATATCTATAAAATAAAAAATAGAATTGTAGTTGGTACAGAAAACGGAGTGTACGAATACAACATAGAAAAAGACAAATTTGAACCCGCCTCAAGTTATACGTCACTCATAGGCAATCAAAGTATTCGTTATTTAAAAGAAGACAAAGAAGGTAATATCTGGTTTATTCACGAAAAAGTACTGGGTGTGATTGATTATACAGGCAATCAACCCCAGGTCATTTACATTCCTGAACTGAATGCAAAAATGCTAAGTGGTTTTGAATACATATATGCCATAGATGGCAGCAACATATTCTTAGGGGGCGAAAAAGGATTTTATCATATCAATTATGAAAAATATAAAAAGCTAGCACCTGCATTAAATGTTCAAATCAGATCGGTGCACATTATTGATAACCTAGACAGTACTTTATTTGGGGGTTACTTTAAAAATGTAAATGAAAATCAAGTACAAGATGCAACAAACATACCCCAGGTTGCCTACCGCTTTAAAACCATGCATTTTGATTATACCTCTGTTGCATTTGGCTATCAAAACAATTTAGAATACAGTTATAGACTAAAGGGCTTTGAAAACAATTGGTCTGCGTGGACTAAAAGAACTGAAAAAGAGTATACCAATTTAGTACCAGGCAGTTATACTTTTGAAGTAAAAGTTAGAAATAATCTAGGTAATGAATCAGCTGTAGCAAGCTACCAGTTTACCATCAATGCGCCATGGTACCGTACACTATTTGCGTATCTACTTTATTTTATTGCTATTGGATTTGGCGTTTATAAGCTTCATATTTACCAACGTAAAAAGTTTAAAGCGCAACAACAAAAATATGAACAGGAACAACAAAGGCTTAGGTATATACATGAACTCGAAATCAATAAATCCGAAACCGATTTAGTAGCACTTCAAAATGAAAAACTAGAAGTAGAAATCGAATATAAAAATTCTGAACTAGCTTCTTCTGCGATGCATATCGTAAAAAAAGGAGAGCTACTTACCAAAGTAAAAAGCGAACTAGCAAGCATCATTAAAAAAATAGACAATGAATATGCCATTACCGAATTAAAAAAGATGGTTAAGGCACTCAATGAAGATGAAAATTTAGACCAAGAATGGGAGTACTTTACCAAACATTTTGACAAAGTGCATTCCGATTTTATTGTCAAACTCAAAGAAAAGCATAGCAATATCAGTAACAACGAATTAAAGTTGTGCGCGTACCTAAGAATGAACTTATCAACCAAAGAAATTGCCCAACTTATGAATATTTCTGTTCGCGGCGTAGAAATTAGCAGGTATCGACTTCGAAAAAAATTAAACCTCGCTACCGATGTCAACTTATTTGATTACCTCATTAGCATTGGATAATTCAAGGATCTCATTAGGCCATGCAATAGTTTTACCAGTTGATAACCATGTAGGCATAGAAGCACTTCGCTCCTTTAATTTTTGTGTAAGTAGGTTAGCGAGGGTTTTTGTTTTTGCAACTTCTCGGCTAGACAAGTCATGGAGTTCCTCTATGTCTTTAGAAAGATCATACAATTCTAAAACTTGTTGCTTGTGAAAGTAAATGAGTTTCCAATCACCTTGCCTAATAGCAGATGCCCATGAAATGCCTTTTAAAATAACATTTGTCCAATTGTTGGGATAATGCCAAACAATGGTCTTTTCCTCATCTATATTTTTTTGTTTCCCTTGTAAAACAGGTAAAAAACTCTTACCGTCTACTGCTTGCTTAATTCTTGTTGGATAGGCGTTAGCCATTTGCAAGATGGTGGTAAAATAATCTTCTGAAATAATGTATTGTTTAGATACAGAACCTGGTTTTATTTGAGGCCCAGCAGCAATTGTGGGTACCCGAATACCACCTTCATACAACGATCCTTTACCTTGTTTGAGTGGTAAATTTTGTGTATGCGGCTCGCCAGATCTACTTCCTTTTAAACTAAGTCCACCATTGTCTGATGTAAATAAAATATAGGTGTCCTTATCTAGTCCGTTTTTTTCTAAGTAATTTATAATATCACCTAAGCTTTTATCCATGCCTTCTACGAGTGCCGCATATTTAGCTTCTGTATCGGTAAGGCCTGCACCGATATATTTTTGATAAAAGCGAATGTCTTTTTCATAAGGCACATGTACCGCATAATGTGATAGATATAAAAAGAAAGGTTGGTTGCTATTTCGATGATCCAACGTATGAATTGCTTCTCTTGTTATAGCTTCCGTTAAATACAAGTCTTCAGGTATATATTTTTCTAACCCCCTAACCGCCCAGCTTGTGTCCTTTTCATTTTGATGATAATTTTTTGATGCCAAAAAACTTCCAGGATGACCTGCTGCGCTTCCTCCAATGTTTATATCGAAACCCATATTAATAGGCGAAGCGCCTGGCATACCTGTAGATGCAAAATGTGCTTTACCAACATGTATGGTATAGTAACCTGCCTCTTTTAAAATTTGTGGTAATGGGCTTGCCACTACCGTATGCTGCATCGCAGCAGTGTAGTAAAGTTCTGGTGTGAGTCCGTTATAATTCCAACTAGCGGGTTGTAATAAACTGTCTTTGAAATCGGTAGGTGTATTACTATTTACATTGGTCCAATTGGTAACACCATGTCTTGCTACATTCATACCCGTCATTAAACTTACCCGAGTGGGCGTGCAAACTGCATTTGAATAGGCATTTGTGAGCATCATTCCCTTTGCCGCTAAGCGCTCCATGTTAGGTGTATGATAAGTAGCATTTAGTTTGGTGCGCTTATCCCAAAAAGGCAAGGAACAATCCTGCCAGCCCATATCATCAACTAGAAATAAAATAATGTTTGGACGTTTCTCTTGTGCACTGATTTGAAAGCCAATAAAAAGTGTGAGACAAAAAAACAATACTTTTTTCATCTCAGAAAAATACTAAAAAAAATGGAACCTACATAAACAATGTAGATTCCATAAAACGGGGGGCTTATTAAACAAACTAAATATTAGAATGACTTACTGCCATTAGGCTGGTAACTATATCTAAATGTATAGTAACGTTGATCTCTCATTTTTACATTATCAGATGCTGTTGCAGCAGGTGTTACACCGCCTTTGTAATAATTTAATATTTCAACTTTTGCAAACTTTCCAGTTGCGGTTCTGATCACTAAAACACGTCCAGGAATTGGAGTCACCAAGTTTTTTAACCCATCATATACATACCAACCTCTGTTGCTGCCAAATGGAATGGCATAAGAAGTAGGAATATTTTCTGTTCTGAATGTTGAATCTGAATGAATCGTTTTTAAATCTTCAAAAAGACCAACAAAAACAAAGCCACCGCCAGCACCTGGTCCACCATTACCGCTATTGGTAATGATAGCAGTACCTCTAAATGCGATATCCCATTTGTTAGTTGCACTATCTGTAGATGGCACGATTACACCTCTTTCAAGACTATAAAAAGTATACTTACCAGCGCCAAAAGGCATTCCTCCAAGTGGTGGTACCCCAGGTGTGATACCAATAATGGTATCGGCAGGTAGGTCTTTTACAGTTTTAGAAACAACTGGCTCTACCTTCGTCGTATTGTTTTCTTTTGTACAAGCGGCAAATAATAAAAAAGCAAAAAATGTGTAGATGATCTTTTTCATAGTGTTTATTTTTCGATTGATTGTTTAATTGAATAGTTGATACTTATAAATCCGGTACGTCCCATAAAATTGGGCATATTAATAGCGTCTCTATAATTGAAAATATTATTGCAACCTGCTTGCATGGTAATACTTTTAGTAAGCGGTAGTCCAATGGTTGCATTGAATTGAACAAAGCCTAAAGCCTTGCTATCATTAGTGTTATAGAGTCCGTTGCCATCGGTATCTGTTACATACCAGCTACTTCTGTAAAGTGCACGCAAGGTTGCAAATACCTGCTCTTTTTGGTACTGCAATTTTAGATTGAATTGATGTTTACTTCTATTAGGCAAACCAACATATTCGGAAGTATATAAGCGCCTACTATATCCATTTTCGTCTCGTGTAAACACTTTTCCTTCTTCAATTTTATCTAGTTCAGAAGCATCGCCTGATAATAAAAATTGATAACCACTACTCATCAAATAATATTTTCCAATTTTATGGTTGGTATTCAACTCTAACCCTTTTGTAAAAGCTGTTTTTACATTGAGGTAGCTAAATATTTGAGCACCGCCTGGCCTGTACGCTACCAACCTACTATCAATTAGATTGTTGATGTTATTATAAAAGAGACTTACCGATACATTGTGTTTTTGAGACGGTGTATAATCGAAGCTTGCATGATAGCCTGTAGAAAATTCAGGTTGCAATGCAGCAAGACTGTAATAATCCTGCTCGATACTTGCAATTTGTCCTATGCCTTTAAGTGCAGTAATAATTTTTTGAGCTTCGATCGCACCAAACACACTATACCCACCAGCAGCAGTGTTTGTAAAATTCAAGTAAAGCTGTCTAAAATCGGGGGCTTTAAAACCTCGACCTACACTTGCCTTAACATTAATCTTATTGGTAATTGAATACTTTAAAGCAAGCTTTGGACTAAACGCAGCTGCAAAAAGTGCGTTGTGATCATAGCGTGCGCCGCCAATTACAACAAGCTTTTCTAGTGGTTTCCACTCCGATTGAAAAAAAGCATAGCCTACCGAATTCTCTTTGGTACTTTCTCTTTTATCATACCTTGTGCTATTGGCCCTGTCTACTAAATAACCTGCACCAACAGTGGTTTCAAGGTTTTTTGAAACAGCAATATCTGTTTGTGTTTCGAACCTTAAAAAATGTTGCTTAAAATAATCGGTGTAGGGTGCTCCAGAGGTCGTGGCTAGCTCCTGCTCACTTGCAAATGTTGTGGCATATAACTTAGCACTGGTTTTAACGCTGTTGTTAAATTTATGCATTAACGTTGCCGAAAAATTGGCGTCGTCATTTGATTCTTTTCCTTGGGAGTTTACTATAACGCCATTATTTTCTACTGCGATTTCATTGGTAATGCGTTCCTTATTGAATCTTACCGATCCCAACAGCTTTGTTTTGTCTGAAATTTGATACCCAAGTTGATGTTGCTGTGTAAATCTATTAATAGGCGTTACAAAACTAGTTTGACTATTGGGGCGCAAACTAAATCCATTGGTATGGTAATTATTCGCAAACCCTTGGTAGGTAAATTTATTTTTTGAAAAATTGAACGTAGCATTAACATCGGAAGTATTAAAACTTCCATATCTAGCACTAAGCGCTAACTCATTTTTTATAGGGGTTGTGGTAATAATATTTATCACACCAGCCATTGCTTCACTTCCATACAAACTAGAAGACGGGCCTTTTACAATTTCAATTTGCTTGATGTTTCCAACTGTGATTCTATTTAAATCTAGTATACCAGCGGTTCTTCCTACCAGCGGCTCTCCATTTAATAATATTAAGGTGTAATCAGGATTTAACCCTTGCATTTGAACACCTGCACCAAAACCAGTTGTTATAAATAATCCTGCTTGCTCTTGTAAAATATCTGCGAGTCTCACAGAACCTGCTTGTGTAATTTGCTTACTTGAAATAAGTGTTACCGGAACAGCAACATTGCCTAACTTTTTTTCGGTTCTAGTGGCTGTCACTACGATCTCATTGGCCGAACCATACAATGTGTCTGCACTGGGTAATTTACCCACCTGCCCTTGAGCAGCTGTAAAGCCAAAAAACAAACCCACTATCAAACCGCTAAACCGCATCTGCATTGATTTCAAATGCAAATGTGGATCATACAAAGGGGGTAATTGTCATAGAATTGTAGAACGGCATTGCGCTTTTCTTTTATGACTTTTTAATGACAAAACCGA
>JBIKIS010000114.1:0-6432 GCA_044361485.1 Sediminibacterium sp. | reverse complement strand
CTAATCATTGAACAATATAAGCAAGAAAGAAAAAAATAAATGAACATGAACACGAAAAGGATGTTGGTTGCAAGCTTTGTAATTACGCTCATGGCGTTTGTAAGCAAAGCTCCTGCACAAACAAAAAATGAATTTAGCGTAACGCAGTGTGTCGATTATGCTTACAAAAACAACATGCAAGTAAAAAATGCATTGTTGGCTATTAAAAGTCAGGAGGCTATTAATAAGGAAGTCACTGCATCGGCTATGCCTACTGTTAGCGCAACTGTAGGAGGTGTGAATTATTTAGAACTCCCGGTATCGCTTTTACCAGGTGAAATTTTTGGGGGAACTGCGGGCACATTTATACCGGTTAGGTTTGGTACCAAATTCAATGCCAATGCTAGTTTACAGCTACAACAACTCTTATTTGATGGTCAAGTATTTGTAGCGCTTCAAGCGCGCAGAACAACCATTGCACTCCAGCAAAAGTCTGCGGAAGTAACTGAAGAAATGATAAAAACCAATATTCATAAAATCTATTATCAACTTGTTGTAAGCAAAACACAAATTGCATTACTAGATGCCAATATTGAGAGATTACAAAAATTAGAACATGACTCTAGGGAGCTTTATAAAAACGGATTTGTAGAAAAATTAGACCTCGATAAAATAGCTGTTCAAGTTGCCAACTTACAAACAGAAAAATTAAAAGCAAGTAACGCCATTGAAATGGGGTACATCGGTCTTAAAACATTGATGGGTATGCCAGTAAATGACACCCTAATTCTAGTTGATAAAATTTCAGAAGATCAAATAACCACAGATATTGCTAGCAATCAAGACTATCAATACACAGATCGTAAAGAATTTCAGGCGGTGAGCTTAGGTAAAAAGCTAAATGAATACAATATCAAAAGATATCAATTAAGTTATTTACCTACGATAGCCATGTCTGGCGCTTACACTAAAAATGCACAAAGAAATCAGTTCGACTTTTTTAAAGGAGGTGATTGGTTCACAACCAGTTTTGTTGGACTTAACATAAGTGCACCCATCTTTGATGGTTTTGCAAGAAAAGCGAGAATCACCAAAGCAAAAATAGATTTACAACAAACCGAAAATCAATTACAAAATTTAAGAATCACCATTGACGCAGAAGTTACACAAGCAAAAATGAATTTTGCAACTGCGATTAGCACACTCAATAACCAGAAAAAGAACATGCAACTCGCAGAATCTGTGTATACCCAAACAAAAAAGAAATATGAAATAGGAACCGGTTCCAATATGGAAATTACGGGTGCCCAAACAGATTTAGTAACGGCACAAACCAATTACATTGGTGCACTATATGGCGCCATCATTGCAAGGGTTGATTTCTTAAAAGCAACCGGAAAATTATAAACAAAACAATACTTAAAAACATATACCATGCAAGCATTCATTAAGATTTCACTTATCAGCGTTTTAGTGGCTTTTTCGGCATGTACCGAAAATGAGAAAAGCGGAAGTTTAAACGACAAAAAAAATAAATTAGCTGCGCTAAAAAAAGAAGTAAGTGCATTAGAAACAGAAATTGCAACGCTAGATACCGCGAGTGCGAATCAAGCAACCGGTAAGCTCGTTGTAACTAGCGTTCTTACTGTACAAACATTCAATCACTACATCGATTTACAAGGCAAGATAGAGTCAGAGAGTGTATCCTATGTAACAGCACGTGGTGGTGGTGGACAAGTAAAAGGAATTTTTGTAAAAAGAGGAGATGTAGTACCTAAGGGAAAACTAATTTTAAAATTAGATGATGCTATTCAGCGCCAGGCATTGATTGCAGCAGAACAAGGCCTTGAAACCCTTAAAACCCAATTATCATTTGCTAAAACACTCTATCAAAAACAAAAGAACTTGTGGGAGCAAAATATTGGAACAGAAGTACAACTTATATCTGCAAAAAACAATGTGGAGCTCTTAGAAAATCAACTTAAAACGGCACAAGAGCAGGTAAAAATTAGCCGTGAGCAAGTACAGTTTACATCGGTATATAGTGATGTAGACGGTGTGGTAGAAGAAGTAAACGTTCGTGTAGGTGAAATTTTTGCAGGTCCTGGTCAAATCAAAATAGTGAATACCACTAAACTAAAAGTAACTGCAGAAGTACCTGAAAACTACAGCCAACGCGTTAAAACAGGAACCAAGCTTACCATTAACCTTCCTGATTTACAAAAGAGTATTCAGGCACCAATTTCGGTGATTGGTAAAATCATCAATCCATATAGTAGAAGCTTTTTCATCGAAGCTAAAGTGGCTGCCGATAAAGATTTGAGACCCAATCAAATTGCACTCGTTCAAATTTTAGATTATACAACTACAAATGCTATTGCGATTCCTGTAAATACTTTACAAAACGACGAAACAGGTAAATATGTAATGGTTGCTGTTAACGAAAAAGGTAAATTAATTGCCCGCAAACGCATGGTAACTGTGGGTGAATTCTACAAAGATCAACTAGAAATTAAATCTGGCTTACAAGCAGGTGATCAAATTGTAACAGAAGGATTTCAGAGTTTATATGATGGCCAACTTATCATAGTTGCCAGTAAATAATTAGAATACGAATAAAAATATTGTATGCAATTCACAGAAAACATAAAAGCCAAATTTAAAGAGTTTGGACCTACCACATGGAGTATCAAAAACAAAACATCCATTTATTTGGTGATTTTGTTTGTGAGCCTTGCGGGCATATATCAGTTTGTTACACTCCCTAAAGAGCAGTTTCCAGACATTGTCATTCCTACCATTTATGTACAAACTGTATATGTAGGTAACTCGCCAAAAGATATTGAAAACCTTGTTACAAGGCCTATCGAAAAGCAAATCAAAAGTATTACAGGTGCAAAAATCAAAAAATTTACCAGTAATTCACAGCAAGACTTTTCGGCGATCATGGTGGAATTTGACACCGATGTTAAAACCGAAATAGCCCTTCAAAAAGTGAAGGATGCCACAGATAAAGCAAAACAAGATCTACCCAAAGACTTAACCATTGAGCCAACGGTAATTGAAGTAAGCTTTAGTGAGCAGCCCATTATGTCTGTAAACCTAAGTGGTGATTTTGATTTACCACGACTCAAAAAATACGCAGACGACTTAAAAGATAAACTAGAAAATCTACCGCAAATTAACAGGGTAGATATTGTAGGTGCGCCAGAAAGAGAGTTTCAAATTAATCTAGACAATTACCGTGCGCAAAGTGCTGGTGTAACTTTTGATGATATCACCTACGCCATTCAAAGAGAAAATATGGATATCTCAGGTGGTTTACTTGAGGTAGGGAACATGAAAAGAACACTTCAACTTAAGGGTCAATTAAAAACAGCAAATGACATTGCAAATATCATTGTAAGAAATACAAGCGGTGCTCCAATTTACCTTAAGGATATTGCTACCATTGCCGATACCACTAAAGAACGTGAAAGTTTTGCACGATTAGATGGAAAAAACGTGGTAACACTTAATATCATTAAAAGAAGTGGCGAAAATTTAATTGAAACTTCGGATGGTGTAAAAAAGATGGTAGAAGAAGGTAAAGGAAGTATTTATCCAAACAATTTAAAAGCCGTTGTATCTGGAGATCAGAGTATACCTACAAGAAGCTCATTCAACGAACTCGTAAACTCCATTATTATTGGATTTATTCTAGTACTCATTGTACTTATGTTTTTTATGGGTGTGGTAAACGCATTTTTTGTGGCACTATCAGTACCGCTTAGTATGTTTGTTGCGTTTGTATTTTTACCAGGTGCCGATTTAATTGTTGGTACACACGTTACACTCAATTTTATTGTACTATTTGCCCTGCTATTTGGGCTAGGTATTATTGTGGATGACGCCATTGTGGTAATTGAAAATACACACCGCATTTTTGTTGAGGGCAAAGGAAAATTAAGTGTAACGAGTGCAGCAAGAATGGCGGCTGGAGAGGTTTTTATACCGGTACTTGCTGGAACCATTACAACCCTTGCTCCATTTTTCCCACTTCTATTTTGGCCCGGAATCATTGGTAAGTTTATGGTGTACCTACCTACCATGCTCATATTTACGTTGACTGCATCACTTGTGGTTGCCTTTATTATGAACCCTGTTTTTGCCGTTGATTTTATGAATCACCCCGAAACAGATAGCAAGGAACCTAAATCTGCCATCTTTAAAAAGAAAGGATTTTGGATTGCTATTGGTCTTGGCATTTTACTAGATATAGCAGGGGCTCCATTTTTTGGGAACTTATTAATTACATTCATGCTACTTGTTCTAATAAACAGGTATTTCATTACAGATGCAATTCATAATTTCCAAAACAAAGCGCTTCCATGGATCATGAATCATTATGAGTCACTACTACAGTGGGCTTTAAAAGGTTGGAGACCTGTTCATTTACTCGTAGGTATTATCGCGTTATTTTTTGTTTCATTGTTTGTATTTGTAGGATCTATTATTGGAGGCAGAATACCTGTTTCGTTTTTCCCTAAAGGAGACCCTAACCAACTCTTTGTTTATCTTAAGTTACCGGTAGGATCTGATGTTCGTTACACCGATTCTATCACACGTGTACTAGAAGGCAGGGTAAATAAAGTTTTAGGTACCGAAAATGGTAAAACCAATCCGATTGTAGAAAGTGTTATTAGCAATGTTGCAGTTAATGCCGCAGACCCTACCAGCGGTGACCGTACTACAAGAAGTGAACTTGGTCGTATACAGGTTTCATTTGTAGAATATGAAAAAAGACATGGAAAAAGTACGGCTCCTTACTTAGAGCAAGTAAGGCAAGCGGTGCAAGGTATCCCTGGAACAGAAATAAGTGTGAACCAAGAAAGTGGTGGACCACCAACTGATCCTCCCATCAATATTGAAATTGCCAGTGAAGATTTTGATGCCATGATTAAAACGGCTTCTTCACTCAAAAACTATTTAGATTCTATTCGCGTTCCAGGTGTAGAAGAACTTAAAATGGATGTGGATTTAAAAAATCCAGAAATCACTTTAAGCATCGATAGAGAGCGAGCCTTAATTGAAGGTGTTTCTACAGCTCAAATTGGTATGCAAATTAGAACGGCACTTTTTGGTAAAGAAATTTCAAAAATCAAAGAAGGTAAAGAAGAATATAAGATTCAGTTACGCAATAACGCCATCCAGCGTAAGAGCCTAACAGATTTATTAAATATGCGTATCTCCTTTAGAGACATGGCTTCTGGCGGTGCCGTTAAAAACATTCCGATCAGTGCACTTGTAAAAGTAGATCCTACAAGCACCTTAGGAAGCGTTAAAAGAAAAAATCAAAAGCGTTTAATTACACTTCGCTCCAATGTTTTAACTACAGAGGGTTACAATGCCACTGCAGTTAACCAAGTAATTGCCAAACATATTGCCGATTTTAAAGGCGTAACAGACGAAGTTACCATTAAGCAAACCGGTGAAGGCGAACAACAAGCCGAAACCGTTGCCTTTTTAGGAAAAGCATTATTAATTGCACTCATGCTTATTTTATTTACCCTTGTACTACAATTTAATTCGGTAAGTAAATCGGTAATCATATTAAGTGAAATCTTATTTAGTGTGATTGGTGTGTTTTTAGGTTTTGCAATAACTGGCATGGAAGTATCAGGCCTTATGACAGGACTTGGTATTGTAGGTCTTGCTGGTATCGTGGTTAAAAACGGTATCCTCGTAATTGAATTTGCAGACGAATTAAGAAGCAGGGGTATGAAAACCAGAGATGCGATTATTCAGGCAGGTAAAACCAGGATTATTCCAGTACTCTTAACTGCAGTAGCTGCGATACTTGGTTTTATTCCAATTGCTATTGGTTTTAACATCAACTTTATCACTTTATTTTCGGAATTAAACCCGCATATCTTTTTAGGTGGCGATAGTGTTGCGTTTTGGAAACCACTTAGCTGGACTATTATATTTGGACTTGCATTTGCGTTTTTTATGACACTCATTATTGTTCCAAGTATGTATTTAATTGCAGAGCGCCTGCGCAGACCAATGCGTAAAATGTTTGGTGGAACTTGGATTAGCTTTTTAGGTATTCCTCCATTTACATTTATCTTCTTATTTTTAATGGTGGCTGTAATGATCAAGCATAAGATAAAAGTGAAAGCAAGAAAAAACAAATTACAAAACGCTGGCGAAACCTTTGTAGGTAGCTGGTTTTAAAATAAAATGTTATGATACAAAATCACGAAATCGATTACAAAATCTATGGAGAAGAAATGCAGTACGTGGAGGTGGAATTAGACCCGAACGAATCTGCAATTGCTGAGCCAGGTGCTTTTATGATGATGGAAGATGGTGTTCAAATGGAAACACTATTTGGTGACGGTAGCAATCAACAATCTAGCTTTTTAGGTAAACTGATGAATGCTGGAAAACGTTTATTGGTAGGTGAAA
>JBIKIS010000012.1:0-23323 GCA_044361485.1 Sediminibacterium sp. | reverse complement strand
GGTTTATTGTTGATTTACCAGGATATGGATATGCCAAAAGATCTCAAACAGATAGAAGACGTTGGGAGCAAATGATTGAAGGCTATTTTAAAAAGAGAGAAAATCTTGTACAAGTTTTTGTACTTATTGATAGCAGACATGGTCCTCAAAAAAACGATTTAGAATTTATTAGTCAGTTAGATAGTTGGGGTATTGTATTTACACTCGTGTTTACCAAAATTGACAAAGAAAAGCCAGGTGTTGTTAAAAGAAACGTTGAGGCATTTTTAAATGTGTTAAAAGAAAGCTGGCAGTTTTTACCTAGGCATTTTGTAACAAGCGCCGAATTAAAAACAGGCAGACCGGAAATGCTCGCATTTATTGACACTTGCAATGAAGCTGCCACAGCAGCCGAATAATAATATAATTTATGAAATTACTTATCACCTATTTAAAGCCCTACAAAGGGCTTGTGCTTTTAGCGTTATTACTAGCGGGTATCAATCAAACCTTTTCTTTATTTGATCCCATGATTTTTGGTAAGCTCATAGATCAGTTTGCCAATCATGCCAAAAGCAATCCAGACGGCAGTTTTAGAAGTGAAAGTGAATTTATAAAAGGCATTATGGGTATGCTTTTTTTACTCGTAGGTACTGCCATGGTTAGTAGGCTAGCAAAGGCTTTCCAGGATTATACCGTTAATGTAGTGATTCAAAAATTTGGTGCTAAAATATTTACAGATGGGCTTCAGCACTCCATGCGTTTACCTTATCAAGATTTTGAAGACCAACGAAGTGGTGAAACACTTTCGATTTTAACCAAGGTTAGAGCCGACACCGAAAAATTTATTGGTTATGTAACCAACGTACTCTTTGGTATTATTGTGAGTGTGGTATTTGTATCTATCTATGCTACTAGACTACACTGGTCCATTGTTCCGATTTATTTAGGAGGCGCCATACTTATTGGAGCAGTTACCAACCTACTAAGTAAAAAAATTAAAGTCATTCAAAAGGCAATTGTTGGAGAAACCACGGCACTTGCAGGCACCACCACCGAAAGCTTACGTAATATTGAACTTGTAAAAAGTTTAGGATTAACTGATCAGGAAGTAAAAAGATTAAATACCAATACCTACAAAATTTTAGGGCTTGAACTTAAAAAAGTAAAGAACGTTCGTTCACTAAGTTTCATACAAGGAACCCTCGTAAATTTTTTAAGACAGGTCATTACATTTACACTGATGTGGCTTATTTATAGAGACGTATTAACAGTAGGTCAGTTAATTTCATTACAGTTTTACAGCTTCTTTATTTTTGGCCCACTTCAAGAAATTGGCAGTATCATATTAAGTTACAGAGAAGCCGAAGCGTCTCTTCAAAACTTTCACAAACTCATGAGCCGCGAGGTGGAAGCGAGACCCGACCATCCAACAAGTGTTGGCGCCATTCAAACCCTATCTTTTGCAGGCGTTTCTTTTCAGCACCAAAGTGCCCAGTTTAAGGCGCTTGACAACATTTCATTTAGTGTTAAACTTGGTGAAACCATTGCCTTTGTTGGCCCTTCTGGCGCAGGTAAAAGTACCCTCGTTAAATTATTAGTAGGGCTTTATAGACCTCAAATTGGACATATTGAATACAATGGTGCCAAAGAAAGCGATATTGATTTTGAAGAACTTCGAAATCAAATTGGTTTTGTAACACAGGACACACAATTATTTGCCGGTACCATCAGAGAAAATTTAAGCTTCGTATTTCCAAATGCTACAGATTCCGAAATGATTGTAGCACTTGAAAAAGCAAGTTGCCATTCTATTTTATCTAAGGCACAACAAGGTTTAGATAGTATTATTGGTGAAGGGGGCTTAAAACTCAGTGGTGGCGAAAAACAAAGACTATCTATTGCACGCGCACTACTAAGACATCCACACCTTCTTATTTTTGACGAAGCCACTTCGTCACTGGATAGTATTACAGAGGAAGAAATCACAAGAACCATTCATGCCATTTCTGAAGAGCGAGAGCAAATTACGGTCATGATTGCGCACAGACTCAGCACCATCATGCATGCCAACAGAATTTATGTACTAGAAAAAGGACAGATTGTTGAAACTGGAACACACGAAGCACTACTTGCCGAAAAAGGACTTTATTACGCGATGTGGCGTCAACAAATTGGAGAAAGAAAAGTAACGCGTTAATAAGCGACTCTACTCTTTTCCGAATTTCTTTTTAAAGTATTCAATCACCGAAGGGTCTTCGAGACCTTCCATATCACTAAGCTCTAACTCAAGGGCTTTGGTGCTTAATTGAATTTCTAATAAAGAAAGAAGTAAAGAGGCAGAAAACGACAGCAAACTAATTGCAAAAATTACATTGGCGGCAAGCATAAACTGCACATATATAAGGTACATACAAAGGATGCATCCTAAAAACGTAACTACCCCAAGTGCTTGCATGTTTTTAATAAGCTTTAGACGATAGCGAAGGTTTTTTATTTGTCCGTGTATAATATGTTTTTGTTCTTGGTTCTGGTATTTATCGTGCAAATTTCTAACCCTGCTACTAAGTGCTAGAAACCGGTTGGTATAAGCAAGCATAATTAAGCTGATTGCCGGAAACAAAAGTGCGGGTGTGTTAAAACTAATTTCCATGATACAAAGTAAGCAAGAATTTTAAAGCAAACCTATTTGACTTTTAGCATCGTGTGCACCTGCTGTACCGACATATTTTGCAGCCTAGCATAGTACACACCACTAGGAAGGCTACCTGAGTCAAATACAACCGTGTAGGTTCCTGGCGCGTAATCACGATCCGTTAAATTTGTAATGACGCGTCCTAACATATCCATCACCTGAATAAGGGTGTGCCCCCCCGCCGTTTTAAATGAAATCACGGTTTTACTCGTAAACGGATTGGGGTAATTATGCACCAAATCTTCTCCAGATAAATTAACGGCTTTTTTACAAGCTGCTGCATTAACAAGTGGTAAGGTTTGGAAGTTTTTAAGCATGATTTGTTGAAGATCCGTATCTGATACACATAACCAATTGGACAATAGCGTTGCGTATACACTTCTAAAATCAAATTCGAAAGGTACGTTTTCACCAACACTAACATTGGCGCCAAATTTAGGAGTAGCACCCAACACACCAGGTATCACATTTTTTCCAAAAACAAATAGTGGCGCTGCTGCACCGTGATCGGTACCAACACTTCCATTAGATTTTACACGTCTTCCAAATTCAGAAAATGTCATACCCGCTACACGATCATCCACACCCAAAAATTTAAGGTCCTTTTGAAAAGCCCTAATAGCGTCACTCACTCTTCCTAATAGAGTAGCGTGCGAACCCGTTGTTGTATCAGAAGCATTTACTTGTGAAGCGTGCGTATCAAAGCCACCAAAATTAACCATGTATACGCGGGTTTTTAAACCACCTTTTATGAGTCTTGCGACAATTTTTAATTGATCTGCGAGTGAATTACCTGTAGGATAGGTAACCTGGGTAGGCACTTTAGCTGCAGCATCTTTAATAACAGCAGCATACTGCTGTGTTTGTTGCGCTACCATGCGCACAAAATTTAATTCTTTACCAGCAGGGGTATTTGGCGCCGTGTCACGAACGCCATTGATTAAATTATAAAAACTAGACGTATTACTTATACTCATACCCATACTTACTGCAGGGCCTTGAAATGTTAGAGAGGTAGCAGATCCAATTTGAATCGCAAGCGGATCTGTCATTGATGCGTTTGGATATCCATTGGGGAAATTAGGGAACTCAGCATCTAAAAATCTTCCTGCCCAACCACTATTTACAACGGTATTACTATCACTTGCACTCATCCAAATATCAGTGGCTCTAAAGTGAGAGAAATTTGGTTGCGGATATCCCACAGATTGAACAATGTTTAATTCACCATCGTTGTACATGGCCTGAAGGCCAGTCATGGCTGGATGTAAACCTGCTTTGGTAACACCAGCAAGTTTTAAAACTTTATCTTCCGGAATATAAATATTAGAACGCGCATTTACATAATTAGAAAAATTATCAAGTGGAATAACCATATTCAATCCATCATTACCACCATTTAATTGAATAATAACAAGGACATGATCATTTTCTACGGCAGCAGGAAGTAAGAGTGATTGCGCAATGGGATCTTCGGCACCAAAGGCTTTAAAAGAAAATCCTCCAACTAGCGCGGGCATCACCACACCAACGGGGACAGTATTTTTTAAAAAATCTCTACGTTTCATGGGGGGATGTTTTATGCTAGTTGATACTCGGCTAGGTTCATTAAATATTTTACGAGGTCACGTATTTTAGTACGTACAGATGTTGTATTGGCAGCATTCGTAGGTGTAGAAATATATAAGTCCCAGGCCTGTGTCCAATAAATATCGAGGCTTTGGCCGTTTAATAAAATATCTTTTTTTAATTGGGCTTTTGAAGCGGCAGAAATATCTAGCCCTAGTAACCGCTCCGTCAACTCTGCTATAAATGCATTTGGATCGCCTGGATTCGAAAATGTTTTTGCATAGGCAAGTGGGTCGAGTTGTATTTTTTTACTATTAAAAGTATAGCCACTTACTAACATGGTATCGGTAAACTGATTGCGCTTTGGTAGCGTATCGCTATTGATCCAAATTTCATTGAATTGAGGTTCTTGGTAGTAAGCCTTCCATCCGCTAACATCGGGTGGATCGCCAATATTTTGCTGCATATTACTAAGCCAACTAACCATGTAATTGTAAAATCCATAATTGGTTACATAGTCTGTATCTGGCTGAAAAACAATTTCAGACTCTCTACAAAATCCAATCACGAGTTCGGCAGGACTTTTAATAACGCAACCACTAGATAATGCATCAAAAAAATGTTCGCTTTTTAAAAGTTTATCAAGTACCGGTAATATTTCATAATTGCTTGACCTAAATAAATTAGCTAGCGGCGTAATAATATTTTGTTCTACGGTATCATCAATATCATAATATACAAACCACCTGTAAAGCCTTCTACACATGTATTTCGCCACTTCTTGGGTAGCAAAAATCATATTGAGTAAATCATCCAACTCCTGTTCACCACCCGTAGCAGAATTGCGCCCAGTGATTACTGTATTGTTATAAAATGAAGAAAAAGTTTTATTCGTAGCATCATGCCTAGAAGCTGTGAAATAAGAGCTCAGCGTTGTGGCATTGTTACGCCATCCGGTTAAAACTTTTGCGGCCGCTTTAACATCCGCTTCGGTATACAAAGAATCTGGTCCTTTGCCACAACAAAAAAGTTCTTGAATTTCGCGGGCATAGTTTTCGTCTGGTGCAGCAGCTGTATTAAGCTGTCCGTTCAAATAAACAAGCATGGCCGGATCCAGCGTTACATTTTTAGTAAGTGTTTTGAAATTACCAAGGGCACTGGTTCGAAGTAAATGATGATGCTTGTATATGTATTGCGCGTTGCTTACATCATTCATTTCTGTTGCAAAATGATTGTGCCAAAAAAGCGTCATTTTTTCACGAATACTTCGGTCTTGGTTTACAAGATTTCCAACCCACCATTTCTTAAATGAAGCCCGCCTGTAGCTAGCAATGGTTCCATCGTTATTGATATCACCTACCCAAGTGGTTCCCGCGGCAATGTTCGTATCCGGAACGAGTGTAGAAGCTGCTACCACATATTCTTTAACCGGAGGCGCCGGTAACGGCGCCGTAGGATTTAAAAGTTCATTGATAACCTCTGTTACAGATTTACCAGAAAAGTAGGCCATGTCGGCCTTGGTGGCACCAAATAGGGTTCGCCTGAGTAAATGCCTGAGCTCGGGAGCACCAAAACTGCCAGCATAAGGCTGTAATCCAGTAGTTGGCGGAGGTGTATTCTCAGTTAGTCTATTTCTTTCCATGGTAACTTGGGGGGTATTTACAGTATAAATTTGACCTTAAATTAATGAATTTATACTTAAAATATACTCTTTTTACCCTTTTTTTACCTAAATTAGAACAACAATTAACCCTATTCAATGACGGAGCAAGCTATTATTGCAGGTTGTTTACAAAACGACGCCGCTTCACAGAGGGAGCTATTTAATATATATAGCCCTAAAATGCTCCCTGTTTGTTACCGTTTTGCCCAAAATAGAGAAGATGCAGAAGACATGCTCCAAGAGGGCTTTATAAAAGTTTTCACACAAATGCATACGTTTCAAAACAAAGGGTCATTTGAAGGATGGATTAGACGGATTATGGTACATACCAGTATCAATTTTCTAAAAAAGTACAAGAAATTTACGGAGAGCTTGGATTTAACAAGTGCCGAGCATTTAGCAGTAAAAGAAGAATCGATTGCTTCGATTATGCAATCCAAACAAGTAGTTGAGTGTATTAGACAATTACCCATTGGCTATAAAACAGTACTCAATTTATTTGCCATTGAAGGATATAGTCATAGAGAAATTAGCACATTACTAGATATAGAAGAAAGCACAAGTAGAAGCCAATATACAAGGGCCAAAACCATGCTTTCAAATATTTTAATTAAGAAAAGAATTATTGAAGCACCCAAAGAGAAATTTGAGTTGTTGTCGGTGATACAAAAATAATTAGGAGAAGCGTGCAGATATGGAAAAGAGAAGTCAATTAGACGCATTTGAGGAGTTTATACTTGATGAGGTAAACGAACACAGGATGTATCCATCTGGTCGTGTTTGGGAAAACATACGTACCGAAGTGCACGGCAAACGCTCGTGGCCAGCACTTACCATCATATCACTAAGCATTCTTGTTGCACTTACCGTTTCTACTTTTGTTGTAACACAAAAGTCTACACCAATGGTAAAATCTTTAGTTGTTCATCATTCAAGTACCCCAGTTACCGCTACAAAACCTACCATTGAACTGCAAATTAAAAAAACGAGAAAGCAATTTCCAAAGGCAGAAATTCAAGCACATGAAGTGGTACCAGAAATGCCTACTCAAGAAAACATGGAAACAACAACAGGTACTACTTTTTCTACAATAAATAACGAAGTAACTGATGAGCTTCAAACATCTATTGAAGCTGCAGCTACTATTTCAACCAGTGACAGCCAAACTAAAATAAATAAACCATCTCTATTACCAGCAGTAATTCAACAACAGGTTAACAATAATTTTGATCTTAGTTCCAGCGCTAACAACAAACAAAAAAATAGAAAATATAGCGTTCAATTTTATGCTACGCCATCTGCTAGTTTTAGGGTGCTAAGTGATCAAAAGGTAAAAGAATTAATTCAACCATCACTTATTGCCATACCACTTACAGCACCTATATCTCAAACACCAACATTTAACCAAGCCGTAAGACATAGACCTGATATTGGTTTAGAACTTGGCCTCACATTTAATTATCCAGTTACAAATAAATTGCAGTTCAAAACCGGACTTCAGGTTAATATTAGACAATATCAAATTGACACCTATGAAACAGGTGCCAATGCTGCAACACTTGCGCTTGTAAACGGCGGTAGAATTCAAACAGTGTCTGTTCTATCGAGCTATAACAACAATGTTGGTTTTAGATCTGCTCAGCTCAACAATAAAGTGTATCAGATTGCAATGCCAATTGGACTCGACTATCAAGTTCTGAAGTTTAAAAAGTTTGGCATTCATACGCAAGCAACTATTCAGCCTACCTATAATATCAATAAAAACGTTTACTTACTATCCACCGATTATGCAAATTATGCTGCCGGTAATGAGTACGTAAGAAAGTGGAATGTCAATACCAGCGTTGGCATTCAATTTAGCTATCAAAAAGGGAATACAATTTGGCAGTTGGGTCCTCAAATCAGATACCAAACACTACCTACGTATAACAATCCATATCCAATCAAAGAAAATTTGATTGATTACGGCTTCCGAATAGGTTGGAGCAAACAGTTTAAGTAATTTTACATCATGAAATCTTTAATTCTAGCATGTATCGTTTGCATGATGGTAGCCGCTTGCAGCAATTCAAAAGAGGATTCTAAAAATTTGGTTACTACAGCCGATACCACCAGCTTTTACCCAGTAGCTTCTTATATCAAGGACCAAGTAAAATATTTTGACAGCTTAGGGGTTAGGTTTAGTGTGGCAACAACAGAAGATGTAAAAAAAGACAGTGTCACTGTTCAAATTGCCGGTATCATGCCAATGATTCAAGCATTTGTAGACGCAGATATTAGCGATAGCCTTCAAAAAAGAAATTATAAAGAATCTGTATTCCTTGATGCGGAAACCGCAAGTTTAAATATCAACTATACCCCTATCAATAGCGATGTTCCTGTTAGAAACATTGACATTTTAATGGACGAACAAACCTCAGTCATTAAAAGATTATTTGTAAGAAAACAATACCTGAATAAAGACACCACATGCACAGAACAATTGAGTTGGAAAACAAATGAGGGCTTTACTAAATCCATTAGTAAAGTAACTAATAACGGATTTTCTATCAACAAAACAATATCTGTTCGCGTTATACTTCCATAAATGACCCAGGAGCAGTACCAACAATTAGCACACAAATTACCCGCGGACCCTGGCATATATAAGTATTATGATGCGAGTGGCATACTTATATACGTTGGCAAAGCCAAGTGCTTGAAAAAAAGGATTGCCTCCTATTTTACAAAAAATCAAAATAGTTTTAAAACCATCGAGCTCGTTCAAAAAATTGAACGTATCGAATTTACCATTGTTGATTCGGAGCAGGATGCACTTTTATTAGAGAACTCCCTAATTAAGCAATATAAACCTCGTTATAATATATTACTCAAAGACGATAAGGGATACCCTTATTTAGTAATTAAAAAAGAACGTTTCCCAAGGGTTTTTTCTACCTGGAAAAAATACAATGACGGATCAATATACCTTGGTCCATTTACTTCTAAGGGAACCATTAGAGAGGTATTAAGTTTTATCAAACAGTTTATTCCGCTTCGCACTTGCAAACTTAATTTAAGCAAAGAAAATATTGATAAACAAAAGTTCAAGCCTTGTTTGGAGTATCATTTAGGGAATTGTTTGGCCCCCTGCGCGGCACTACAAACCGAAGAAGATTATCTAGATAGTTTGGAGCAATTAAAAAACATGCTTAAGGGCAATATGAGCCAACTAATGGGTCATTTGAAAAAACAAATGCAAGCGCATGCCGAGGCCCTTGATTTTGAAAAGGCTGCTTACCTAAAAAATAAAATAGAACTCTTACAAACCTATCAAGAAAAATCGGTGGTGGTAGGTAAGCACTTTTCTAACCTAGACGTTTTTTCAATCATTAAAGATGGTAAACTAGCCTATGTTAATTACCTCATGGTACAAAATGGAAGCATCATACAAACCCATACGGTTCCATTAGAAGGAAAGTTGGACGAACCCGAAGATGAACTCCTGTGCTTTGCTATCGAAAGAATTAGAACCGATTTTAACAGCCTGAGCACCGAAATTATTGTTCCTTACCCCATCGAATATTTTGATAAAAATATTACCATCACAGTACCCAAATTAGGAGATAAGAAAAAGCTACTAGACCTATCTATAAAAAACGTTACCTATTTTACCAGAGAATTACAGCTTAAAAAAATATTACGGTTAGAAGGGAAAACAGATAGTGAAAAAAAGTTTGTGTTAACTGAACTACAATCCTATTTGCAATTACAAGAAACACCTACACATATAGAGTGTTTTGATAACTCAAATTTTCAGGGAAGCTTCCCCGTTTCTGCCATGGTTTGTTTTAAGGATGGCATGCCTAGCAAAAAAGATTACCGTCATTATAATGTAAAAACGGTAGAAGGGATCAACGATTTTGCCACCATGAAAGAAGTGGTTTACAGGAGGTATAAAAGGGTAAAGGAATCTGGTGAACCAATGCCTCAACTCATTGTAATTGATGGTGGCAAGGGGCAGTTAAGCGCCGCACTAGAAAGCATAGAAGCCCTAGGACTCACTGGCAGCACAACACTCATTGGCCTTGCAAAAAACGAAGAAGAACTATTTTTTGCGGGTGATAGCCAGTCGTTAAAATTACCTTGGGACAGCGATAGTTTAAAATTACTGAGGGGTATTAGAGATGAAGTGCACCGCTTTGGGATTACGTTTCATAGGAACAAAAGATCAAAAGGCACGTTCACAACAGCACTTGAAAATATTGAAGGTATTGGACCAGCTACTAGAGAAATGCTGCTCAATCAATTTAAATCGGTGGCCAATATTAAAAAAGAACCTATACAAAATATTGCGGCACTTATTGGTGCTAAAAAAGCAGCTGCCCTTCAAAAACATTTTGAAACAACCGCATAAAAAAAGGGACTTTTTAAGTCCCTTTTTTTATAAAGCAATTTTGAAATTAGTAAGACCAAAGGCTTTGCTCATAATTAAAAATTCGAGTTTTAATATTCTCGCCTTCTAACAATCGGAAAAGTGGGTTGGTAATAATCAACTCTTGAATATATTTGTTTTTAGGGTTGTCATAACTGGTTTTAACAATCCTGCCGGTATATCTGCGGTCTTCAAATAAAGCATCCCAAGTACCTCTGCCTGCATAGCTATTAGGATTGTATACTTTTTTTACAGATAAGATATTACGTAAATCGGGATAATAGATCCAAAAAAGCTCTTGTTGGCTTTGTGTTTTCTTCTTGGTAACTTTATCAGTTTCAGTAATTGTGGCAACAGGACAAATTCCAATAATTCTTGAATATAATCTACTTGATTCTTTATCAAAAATCCACTGCTCTTTTAGTCGAAAAGTATAGATTGAGTCAACTTTTAAGCCTTTATTTTTATCAAATGTATAAACCGTATCTCGAACTTTTACACCAGGCCTATCAGGATCTTCATCATCAACCCTCATTTTCTTTGGTCCGTTAATTGTAGAAATTATATCTTCAAAATATTTTCGATTTGTAAATCTATCATTAGTAAATGCCCATACACTATCATTTTTTATTGAATTGATTAGAATAGACAAAAAGCGCTGATCTCCAGAATTATCCTCCCCTTCATACATGAAAGTTTGGTTAAATTTTTCTCTCGCGTCAATATCTCTCCAAATAAATTCAGAAAATAACCAATCGTCTTCTCTTAAATATTCGTAATCTAGGGCAAGCACTTTTTTATTAAAAGCCTTAATGCTATCATTTAGTTTATAATTATCAGTAGCATATTCACCTCTTAATGATTTTGGTACTTTTTTTTCTAATTCACCTCCATCCTTAGTAAAATCTCTAACTGTACCTTTGACAGTTGTATCTGGGACAGGTCCAGGGGGCACAATAGGAGGAGGTGTTGAACCAGCTAAAGTTGATAGCGGCGTCTGAAAAATTGGAGACCCAGTTCCCGAGCCGGCAGATGTTTCATTTACAGAATATTTTGCCGTCCAATACTTGGTTAGACCAGCAGGTGCAGATGGTAGCCAATTCTTAGAAAGTGAACTAAAACTTTTAGTGCTGAAATTGTATGATGTCGCACTAGGTTTAACTGGGGCAGTAGCAGAACTTACTTGGTAATAAACTACTCCTTCATCATATTGAGGCGTTGGAGCAGCTGGAGGTGCAGGTGCTGCAGTAGAAGAACCACCAAACCTTTTCGACTGAGCAGAAGTATTGAAGCAAGTAAATGCAATCAAAAACAACATTAAATATATTTTTCTCATCACTTTTTTTTATAATAACATGAATGTTAAATCCTGATTTAAAGGTCTTATTCCATCGGGGCCTTTAACCTTAATGTCAGTAAAAATAACCGTGGTTCCTTTCGTGCAATTTGATAAAATAGAACTTGCTGGACCAGATTTGAAACCAGCTCCAGAACAAGTTGCAATACCCCTTGACATAGTATAATTTTTTCCGCCGCTAGCAACAATTGTAAAACCTACTACCTGGAATTTAACCCCTTCAAAAACGAAATCACTCGGTGATGCTTCAGCAAATCCTGGGTTGGATTTTAAATCATCAGCGCCAATATCTCCGCCATTTAAGCCACCAATTAATTTAGGAATAGGGTCTGGAATTCTTCTCACTGGAATTTTTATAGGAGCAGTTGCAGATTTTCCATCACTTGCTGTAACTATTGCATCAACTTTTGGAGTTGTTGCTTTTACTATATAAGATCCAGGACCTTTTTGTTGGACAGTAATTCCAGGTCCAGAAACGTTTACATTTAATTTTGTAGAGCCTCCTGCGCCTGTTATACTTAGTGGATTTTCTAAACCTACGTAAAATACGCGAGTTGCATCTGTTGAAACAGTTAGTCCAGAAGCTACTCCTACAGTATAATCTACAACCTTTGTTTCGGTTTGCGTTACACCTTTTAGATCTTTGTAAGTTACTGTTACTCTTTTACTATAAGTGCCTGGAGAACCAGCGGTTAATTTATATTCAGCCACTCCTTTATCATTAACAGATGCAGATGCTCCGTCTACAGATACATTAGGTAAAGCAGTTTTACTAAATGCACCCACTCCTGCAGTGATGGTTAATTCGTCTCCAGGGTAAAGTTTTGTTGCGCTTCCTAAAACAATAACACTTTGGTCTGTTGGAGGATTTGGAAGACTACCCACTTTTTTTAGAAAATATTCAACAGCCTTGGCTTCTGAGTTTCTAACATCATTCTGAAACTTACTTAAAATAGTTACAGCGGCAATTGTTGGTGTCATGTGAAAATACAAATAAGACCAGTTTGTTTTTGCTTTTGCGGGTGTACTTTCACTAGGTTGGGGTAACGTTAAGTCAATTGGTAAGCCATTCTCAATTTCAGCTTTCATTGAATCATTAATTTGCAAAAGTTGGTCTTTATATGTCTTTAGTTTTGCAAGTAATTCTTTTCCTTTACCATTTTCACCATCACCCTCTCCAACCAATAACCGTGTTGCTGCATCTAGATTATCAGTATTATATTCTTCCTCTCCTTTTTCATTCTTTTTTAGGCCAGACTCTTTCTTTAATTCTTCTTTTAAGCCTTGTATGTAATCGTATACTTCATCAGATAAAGTTTTTGCTTTTTTTGCTAACTGTTCATAATAAGCAGCTTGGTCCCTTTTTTCTGGAAGTTTTGAATAATCTTCAAAGAATCTAAATGCTTGTGTGTTTTGATTTTCAGCTTGCGCAGTAGCAATCATTAAACTGCGGTCTACAGTTTTAAATGCGTTTAAAATTTCGGCAGAAACATTCAGTGCCAATAGTGCAGTAAGCACTAGGTACATCATGTTAATCATTTTCTGCCGCGGTTCCTTAGGTAGTGACATATTGTACTATTTAGGTAATCTTAATTAATAATGAGTGTTAAATCTTGGTTTATTACTATCTACCCTGCATCGCAGTTAACATGTTACCGTATACTTGATTTAATTTACCCAAATTATTAGCAAGGGCACCAATTTGTTCTTTTGCTTTTAATGCATCTTCTGCAGTTCCGTTCATCGCTTCAGAAGCTTGCGCTAATTTGCCATAAAAC
This sequence comes from Sediminibacterium sp., assembly GCA_044361485.1. GTDB lineage: Bacteria > Bacteroidota > Bacteroidia > Chitinophagales > Chitinophagaceae > Sediminibacterium. The sequence continues at coordinate 9,868 of JBIKIS010000012.1, read as the reverse complement.
TGGTTGAGTGCTTTAAGATGGTTGTTGCTTTCTTGTAATTCAAGTTCATAAATAGTATTTAATGAACCTAAGTTTTTAGCCAAGCCTTGTACTTGTTTGTGGTACTCATTGGTACTATCAGAAGCTAAAGAAATGCTACCTAAAGAATCGGTTGCTTTTGTAGCAGCATCTTTAATAGAACCTAGCGCGATAGCAGCCTCATTTGTTTTAGCAGAAAAATCAGAAGTAGATTTTACCACATCACCAATCTGGCCAATCTGATCTACAGTAGTGCCTAATTTTTGAAAGCTTGTGCTTAGTTTAGATAAGTTTTCTTGCGTTAAACCTGCGTTAGCAAATATTTCGTCGAATTTTTTTACCATGTCGTTGGCAATAGTTGAAATTACTGGATCATCTGTAATTATTTTAGTAGGCTCAGGGTGTCCTTCTGGGGGTAAAATGGCGTATATCAAAAAGATAATAGCTTCTGTCGTTAAACCAATTTTAAGTGCCCAATCTGCCCATGACAAGTGGAGAATTTTTGCCATTGCACCAAAAATTACGACTGATGCACCTGTACATACAAAAATATTAACAAGTCTCATTGTTCTTTCTTCGGGAACTTTTAATCCAAGTAGGCTAATTTTTTTTGATTCAACTGAAGACATAGTTTATAAGTTTTAATTTATTAAAGAAGTTTGATTAAAATAATTTATTGAATTTTTAGACCTTTTCTTGAAGATTTTGGCGCTAAATCAATTACGGTTCTAAAGCCGATATATGACTTTGCGGTGTCCTGGTATTCATAAGAGCGAGCACTAACCTGTAAAGCATTACCAACGTCTTTCCAGCTACCACCTCTAACAACTTTACGTTTCATTAAAGGGGGTGCTTCATCAGCTGCTTCAATTCTAACATCAGGGCTTAAATCAGCCATAAAATTGTAAGACCCTTCATAAAAATAAGATGCAGTCCACTCGGCTACGTTACCAGACATATTATATAAGCCATAGTCATTAGGCCAATATGCGTCTGCTCTAACTGTGTAGTGTGCACCATCTTCAGAATAAACACCTCTACCAGGTTTAAAGTTTGCTAATAAGCAACCCTTTTTGTTTCTCAAATAAGGCGAGCCCCAAGGGAACATTGAATTTGTACGACCACCTCTTGCTGCATATTCAAATTCTGCCTCAGTTGGCAATCTGAAATCCCCTTCTGCAGCATATTTAATTTTACCTTTTTCAAAAAAACTATTTTGTAAATGTGTTCTCCAATGACAAAAAGCAACTGCTTGTTTCCAATTAACACCAACAACAGGAAAGTTACCATAGGCAGGATGGGCATAATATAATTTTGTTAAAGGCTCATTGTATGAATAGGAAAAATCTCTTATCCATACTAGTGTGTCTGGATATACAGGGACACGATAGCTCACAATTTGGTCACGCCCTTTCTGGCTTTGATCATTTTTGTTGATTTTAGCTGCAGCGGCTAGGTCAAAGTATTTTACCCTATAAATCAAGCTATCTGGATCTATATATCGTTTCCCATTTAATTGGTTTTCATATGTTAATCCAGGTAATGCGGCTAATTGCTTGGCATCATATTTATATTTTGAAACATCTTTCCACAAAACAGCAGTTGTGTCTGAAGGATTATTTAGGCCAAGGCCCTTAGTTACCTTGTACGCAAGTGAATCACGCACCCAGTTTACAAACTGACGATATTGGTTATTGGTAATTTCTGTTGCATCCATCCAAAAACCAGGAATGGCAACCATTCTGTTACGATTGCTATAATTAAAACTAACATCTTCGTCGTTTGGCCCCATATGAAATGAACCTGGACGAATGTATTTCATGCTTATTGGACTTCCCATATACTGCTGAATAGCTGGTGCAACACCATGCAACTGCCCATCATCAGGCAACCCCTTTCCTTTGTTTTTACCAAAGAAGCAAGAAGATAAACTCAACGTAAAAAACGCCAAGGTAATTGTAGTTAAATATCCTTTCATCTGATCTGTATGATTTATAACAGTGACAAATATATGTTTTGAAACGACAGAAACCTGAGTTTTAGCGCTTAAAAACCAATAAATTTAATGATCCAGGGTAGAAATCTATTCAGTAGTAAATTTTTAAATGTTTCACTGTTTTGCCAGAGGGGAGCGGCTAAAACCGAAATGCAAATTAAATGATTACATGTTATACAATTGCTAAAAAACTGTCAAAATCTGTTAGCTGATGCAAATGGCAGGAATAATTTTCACAGATTTGAAACGTAACTTCTTGATTATCAATTACTTTTTGTGAAATTGCGAAAATGCTTGTTAACCGATTTTCTGAAATATTTAAGATTAGGTTGGGTCTAAACAAAGGGAGCGCCGCTTCTAGGTAAGGCAAAACTCCCGGACCTAGGAGGGTTAATTCCCTGTAACCAACCAGTTGAGTGAGCAAAACCGACGCCCAAACCCCAAATGAGCCCGGATGTTTGATAATGGCCGGTAAAAGGGATAAACAGGTTTGCTTTCCTAAGGACAAATACTGATCGTTTCCGCAAACGACACCTAAATGCAGTAGGTTACCCGCCATTACAGCGTTGCCACTTGGGGTAGCGCCATCATACACTTCTTTTTTTCTTAGAATAACGTCTGTTTGCTTATCGTGGGTATAAAAGTAAAATCCAGTACTAGATTCTATAAAATGCGTATTTACAAATGCTGTTATTGCTTCTGCTTTTTCAAGCCAATGTAAATCGCCAGAAACGGTTTGTAGTTGTATGAGTGCTTCAATTAAATACGCATAATCATCTAAAAAAGCAGGTGTTTTTGCAACTCCATTTTTATAGGTATGCAACCAACCTTCGTTATCAGTATTTTTGAAACGCTCCAATAAGTGCGCCATGTTTTGCTGTGCACGAAGTAAATATTTTTTATTTCCAGTAGCCGCATATGCTTTACTAAAGGCTGTATTCATGAGGGCGTTCCAACCCAGTAATTGTTTGTCATCTGTTTGAGGCCTGATACGTTTATTTCGCTCCGCCATTAAAATAGATGAACAATTTTCAATGATTTTCAAGCATTCTTTTTCGCTCACACCAAACTGCTGAGCCACTGTTGATGCAGGTTGTGGCGTATGCAAAATATTGGTATGCTCCCAATTGCCAGCTTCTGTTACACCATAGTACGCCATAAATAGTGGCGCACTTTTTTGGAGTAAAGAAATTATTTCTGACGCAGACCATGTATAAAATTTTCCTTCGACACCTTCACTATCTGCATCGAGCGCACTTAAAAAACCACCGTCAGCATCCATCAATTCTCGTTCTACAAACACAAGTGTTTCAGTGATGGCTCTATGGTAGGATTCCTTTTTAGTTATCTGATAGGCTTCTGATAAAGTGGTTACCAAAAGTGCATTATCATAGAGCATTTTTTCGAAGTGCGGAGCGAGCCACTGCCCATCGGTACTATACCTAGAAAACCCACCTCCCAATTGATCATAAATGCCTCCTTCAATCATTTTATCCAAACAAAGCAAAGCATGATCTAATGAAGCCTTGTGCGTCGGATTAAAAAAATGATACCTGAGTAAAAAACGAATCGATGCTGTTTGTGGAAATTTAGGCGCACCACCAAAGCCACCCCAAACAGTATCTGCATGCATTAGTAATGCCGATACCGCAGCATCCATATCACTCAAACCAGGTGCAGAAGTGGCACCCGCTTTTTGAAATCCAAATGCATTGGAACTTTGTAAATGGTCGGTTAATTTTTGAGCTTGCGCATTTATTTGGTCTCTGTTTTCTTTAAACCCCTTTGCAATTCCAAGTAAGACATCTTTCCAACTTGCCCTATTGTGGATGGGCTCGGGTGGGAAATAAGTACCTCCATAAAAAGGTTTTTTATCGGGGGTCAAAAAAACATTGAGTGGCCAACCGCCACTACCAGTCATGGCTTGCACCGCGTCCATATAAATATGATCTAAATCGGGACGCTCTTCTCTGTCAATTTTAATATTAACAAAGTGATCGTTCATAATTTTTGCAGTAGCAGCATCTTCAAAACTTTCGCGCTCCATCACATGACACCAATGACAGGCAGCATATCCAATACTCACCAAAATGGGTTTGTCTAAATCTTTAGCAAGCTTGAGCGCAGCTTCTCCCCAGGGGTGCCACTGCACGGGGTTGTACGCGTGCTGAAGTAGGTAAGGACTTGACTCCTCAATTAATAAATTGGGCGTAGAATGATTCGTTTGCAAAAAGATTATTTTTTTGCTAGAAGTGATTGCAAATAATGATCTAAAGCGGCCACTAAACTAGGTCTTTGAGGCGCTGGTGCCTTAATATCTAAACGAAGTTTAGCGTCTTCAACTGCTTTAGAAGTGTTACTTCCAAAAGCACCAATAACAATTTTATTTTGCTTGAAATCCGGGAAATTATCGAATAAACTTTTAACACCGCTAGGGGTAAAAAAGCAAATGATTTCGAATCCTTTTTTTGCAAATAAAGGTGTGATGTCATTGCTAATACTACGGTACATAAATGCTAAGTCAAAACTGCATTTGTGTAATTTAAGCCAACCGCAAATATCATTGTCCTGCTGATTTTCGCTACATACATAGAGAAATTTTTCGTTCTCCTTATGTTTATTGATCACATCAAGCATACTCTTACTTGATCCATCAGCACCGTAAAAAACCTTGCGTTTACGGTATAAAATAAATTTTTGTAAATAGAGTGCAACAGCTTCAGTGATACAAAAGTATTTTGTGTCTTGGCTAATAGATACTTTCATTTCCTCTGCGGTACGAAAGAAATGGTCAATAGCATTTCGGCTTGTAAAAATAACGCCTGTGTAAGAAGGGATATCAATTTTATGTTTTCTAAATTCTTTAGCAGGAATACCATCTAGTTTAATAAATGGGTGGAACACCAGTTCTACATGGTACTTGCGCTCCAAATCGTAATATGGAGACTTGTCGCTTTCCGGTTTTGGCTGAGAAATTAAAATTCTTTTAGGAGCTACTGCCTTAACAGCTGTTCCCGTTTTTGATCCGATTTTTGCCATGCTACTTATCTAAGATTGTGCAAAGTTAAAAAGTTCCGCTAATAAAATCCATAGTCAATTTGTATAAAACCAACATAGGAAGTACTTCGCAGGTGCAAAGGTACAAGAAAAAATGGAAGGCACTCACCTTCAAAGAAGACCACCTTACAATGGAGAAAGATATAAGGTACCTATAAACAAATAGGATACTGATGACGATTAAGGCACTATTGTAGGCTAAATCTTGAACAGATACGGGTGAAAACGCCAGTAACAAAATGGCAGGTATTAAAAACACACCCATTACTTTATTGGTCAAAAAAACAATAAAGCTATAATTACCAATAGCTTCACCCTGAGAAAACAGCCAACCAGAGAGCCACAAAAATAAAAATTTGAAAGAATAGAGGGCTGTAAATCCAACAGCACTGTATCCAATGCAGCTATACAATGATAAGTCTACCCACGCATTTTTAACAGCAAGCAGGGATACAAAAATAGATGCGTTGAGAATGAATAAAATATTACTAAAAAGTGAGGCTAAATTATTTTGCTGCAACTGCTCTCTCGTTTGTTTTTGCCTTATGGGGCTTTGAAAAATAAGTTGAAAAACATTTGAAAAATACTTGGGGAAGGTCACTTTTATAAATGCCAAATAAAACAGCATTCCAATAATCAAGTAAAACCTGCCGTCAAAACTTGGAGCGATACGAAGTTCATTGATTCGAAAAGAAGGCCTTGTTTGCATCGGTAAGTCAGGATGCGTCATGAATTTTTTATAGGACGTCGTGTCAATTACAGCCTTTTTTTTCTGAAGCATCAAAAGTGAATCTGCTGCTCTTTGCAAACTATCTGTAATTATTGAATCTGCGGATGCAAGGATGGGCGTTGTGTCAATGATGGATGTACTATCTGGTTTTTGTTGCGCCATAAGACCGTTGTCAATAAGTAGGGTAATACTTACAAAAGCCAACAAGAATAACAGATAACGGAATCGCATGGTTACAAAAATAAGGAGCTTCTTCTAACATTAATGGCACAGTAGCAAGTATTTGGTAGATTTGCAACATAAAAATTTACATGGCAGGTATTTACATTCATATTCCATTCTGCAAACAGGCCTGCCACTATTGCAATTTTCATTTTAGCGCTTCTACCAAATTGTTAGACCCTATGGTACACGCTATTTGCAAAGAAATAGAACTACAGCGGGATTTTTTTGAAGCACAAAATACAAGCATTGACACCATTTATTTTGGAGGTGGTACCCCTTCGCTTTTACCAACTGATGCAACTGCGCAAATACTTGCAACCATTAAAAAGCATTTTAGCCTTTCTGGGCAAATTGAAATTACGCTAGAAGCCAACCCTGATGATATTTCAAAAGAAAAATTGATTGCGTTTAAATCGATGGGTATCAATAGGCTTAGTATGGGCGTGCAATCTTTTGTGGACGAAGACCTTATTTGGATGAACCGGGCGCATCGATCGGATGCTGCCATTCAGGCCATTGAACTTGCAAAAGAAGTTGGGATTGACAATATTTCGATAGACCTCATTTATGGCATTCCTACACTTACAGATGAAAACTGGATTCAAAATATGAATCGAGCCGTTGCACTAAACGTGCAGCATTTGTCTTGTTATGCATTAACCGTAGAACCCAAAACGCCACTCAACGTACTTATTTTAAAAGGCGAAAAAGAAGATATAGATACTACAAAACAGGCTGTCCATTTTGAACTATTAACAAAACACGCAACACAGGCTGGATATGTACATTACGAGCTTTCTAACCTTGCATTACCAGATTACAGAAGTAAGCACAATACCAGTTACTGGCAACAAAAAAAATACCTTGGCATTGGCCCTTCGGCACATTCATTTACTGGAAGCACACGTCAATGGAACGTTGCTAACAATGCACTTTACATTAGTAGTATCGAAAAAGGTATCGTCCCATTTGAATCAGAAATATTATCATTAGCCACGCAGTACAATGAATACATCATGACATCACTTCGCACCATTGAAGGTTGTTCGTATGCATATGTACATGAAAAGTTTGGAGACAACGCCCTTAGTAGAACAAAAAAAATAGCAGCACATTATATTGATAAAGGTCAACTCATGGAGCGAGAAAATTTATTAGCTGCAACGGCGCAAGGAAAGTTTTTCTTAGACGGTATTGCCGCCGATTTTTTTGAAGTGTAGATCTCAAAAATTAGAATAAGATTTTTTCAACCTCTGCAAAGCCATTTGCAGCATGCACATGCTTCCATAAAATTTGATAGATCGCTGTAGCAATAGGCATTTCAGCCCCGTATGCCTGATTGATTTCGTAAATACATTTGCTAGCATTGTAACCTTCAGCTACCATATTTAATTCGAGCTGAGCCGATTTAACAGAGTAGCCTTTACCAATCATATTACCGAAAGTTCGGTTTCTACTATACAAAGAATAACAAGTAACAAGTAGGTCACCTAAATACACAGAAGCATTGTAATTAGGAGCTACCACATTTTTACTGGCCCCTTCGCAGTGATCACATTTTTGTAAAAAATTGGCCATTTCATTGGCACAATTGGCAATATAAACACTTAAAAAGTTGTCACCATATTCCAGCCCATGTGCAATACCGGCACCTAATGCATAAATATTTTTTAATACAGAAGCAAATTGTGAACCATTGATATCGGTATTGACAACAGTATTGATGTATTCACAATTAAAGTGAGAAGCTATTTCCTGCGCTGCTTCATGAGTAGTTCCCGAAAAAGTTAAATAGGATAGTTTTTCGGCGGCCACTTCTTCTGCGTGACAAGGACCCAGCAGCGTGAAATAATGGTCTAATGGAAAATTAAATTTCGTTTGTAGGTATTGATTGAGTAGTACATTATGATTTGGTAAAATACCCTTTACTGCCGACACTATTTTTTTACCATCTAGTAAACTAGCATCAACCCCTTCAAATATTGAACTCACATAAGCAGACGGAACGGCTATCACAACCACGTCTACCGCAGATACCAACTCCTGCAAATCATTGGTTAAATGAAGTTGAGCCTGATTAAAATAAGCAGCGCTTAAATAATGTGGATTGTGCTTGCGTTTTTGAATGTACTGTATGGTTTCAGCATTTCTAACCCACCAGTGAATGGCATTACCATTATCTGTTAAGATTTTAGCAAGTGCTGTTGCCCAACTTCCACTTCCGATAATTCCAAAACGCATATCTAATTTGGTTGTTAATCAACCACAAACATACGAAAGGATTTTTTATCGAAAATCTTAGTCTTTTTTCTTGTCTTCGAAGAGTTTATCCTTACTTACCACTTTTACAAGGCTACTATCTTTAATAAGCTTGCTCACTGTATTATAAGGACCCGTAATCACCTGATCACCCGCTTTAATTCCATCAGTAACTTCGATGTAATTAAGGTCTTGGATATCCGTTTTTACTTTTACCTTTTTAACGCGGTTGTCTTTTTGAAGCACAAATACCACTTCTTCAGAATCATCTGCTTCTAACGACTTTTTGTCTGAAGCAGGAGCGGCTTCTTCTTTTTTATCTTCTTTACCAGCACTCGCACCCGCTTTTGCTTCTGATTTATCTCTTGTTGTTACTGCATTCAAAGGAACCGATAAAACGTTAACTTTTGTTTTGGTTTGGATATCTGCACTCGCACTCATGCCCGGTCTAAATGGAAAACTATTGCCAGCAACGAGTAAATCTTGGTAGCTACTTGCTAATAAACGGATATGCACTTTGTAGTTGGTTACTTCAGAGCTTCCGCCAGCTGCTGCCGCTGCTGATGTTATTGGATTTGCAATTTTGTAGACAAGTCCTTTAAATTTTCTATTGGTATAAGCATCTACTTCTACAACCGCTGTATCGCCAATTTTTACTTTAGGAATATCGTTCTCACCAACATCCACTCTAATTTCAATACTACGCATATCTGCCACACGCATCATTTCGGTACCGGCCATTTGAGCTGTACCTACAACACGCTCTCCTTTTTTAACGGCAAGTAAACTAATAATACCATTCATCGGTGCTACTAGTGTTGTTCTTGATAAATCCTTATTGGCTCGGGCTAATTGTGCTTCTGCACCACTAATAGCCGCCTGCGTTCCTTTAAGACCTTCTTTGGCGCCATTGTAATTTGCTTCTGCAGATCTTAAAGCCTGTTGAGCTTGTTCAAATTCTTGACGAGAAGTTACTTTTTCGTTGTATAATTTAAGTTGACGATCATACACCTGCTTTGCATTATCAAGTGTTGCTTTTAATCCACCAATGCTTGCACTAGAATTAGCAAGCTGCGCTCTAGCCTGGTTTACACCAGCAGCCACCTGATCACGTTGTGTAGAATAAATGTCTGCATAAATACGGGCCAACACTTGACCCTTGGTTACACTATCACCTTCGTTTACATTTAACTCAACAATTTCTCCACTGATATCCGGACTCACTTTTACTTCAATTTCTGGATACACTTTACCACTTGCGTTGACAGTTTCAATGATGGTACGCATGGTTGCTTTTTCGGCAGAAACGGTAAGTCCATCTTCTTTTCCAATAACGCCTGTTTTTTTAAGCGTTACAAACAAAACAATTAAAACAACAAGTGATACGATCGTCCAAAGTAATTTTTTATTCATGATATTCTATTTCAAACTTTTTAAAAATATGATTGTGGTGCATTAAAGTGTGATGCCCTGTCCTTTGTAGAACTCAAGCACTTTCATCTTAAAAATATAGTCGTATTGATTGCTTAGTTGTTGCACTTTAGCACGCAATAAATTGTTTTGATTGGTAATTAAATCCAGTG
>JBIKIS010000113.1:0-6512 GCA_044361485.1 Sediminibacterium sp. | reverse complement strand
TCCATGATTTGTAAATACTGGCTTTTAAGTTGTGCCACATTCGCAAATAACATTTCTGGAATAAAGGCACCGCCAAAATCCCCGTAATAACCATGCTCGTTTGGATTTGTAAATGTTTGTTGCATATTTATAGCGCTTTAATGGTAGGAATAAAAGATTGTAATAGTTGTATGTTTTTTTGTCCTGGTGCCGTTTCAAACTTACTGTTAACATCTACTGCGATGCAATTACCTGCCGCATCAGACTGTACAAATGAAGTAATTTTAGAAACATCATCCGGGCCAATGCCCCCACTTAAAAAATAAGGTTTTAGACCAGTAGCGTTAGTGAGTTTTGTCCAATCAAATGAAATACCAGACCCTCCATATACACTAGACGCCGTATCAAATAATAAGTAATCAACTTCTTCAATAAATTCGGAAATTTTATACGCAACGTCATCTGTTTCAGAAATTCTAACCGCTTTAATGACGGGGTAATGATTGGCCATTTCTTTACAATAGTTAGGTGTTTCATCTCCATGAAGCTGCACCATATCAAGCCCCGCTGCGGTAGCTGTAGCAATAACATTTTCTAAAGGTTCATTCACAAATACACCTACTTTTAATACCCCTGGCAACTGAACGCTTTTAATTTGATCAAGGGTTAATGCATGCAGTACATAACGCTTTGAAGCGGGATAAAAAATAAACCCCAAATAATTTACCCCAGCTTTACTTAAAGCAAGGGCCTCATCTATACTCGTAATGCCACATACTTTAATTTTCATTTTCCTGTTTTTTTAAATCAGCTACAAAAGCTTCAAATGCTGCAGCAGGATTGGATGTTTTCATGAAATTTTCTCCAATTAAAAAACCATCAAACCCTTCTTTTTTTAGTTCAAGAATGGTAGATACATTACTGATGCCACTCTCTGCAATTTTTGGCAAATGAACCGGCAACATTTTAGCAAGTGCAATAGAATGTGCAAGGTCCACTTCAAAAGTTTTAAGGTTACGGTTATTGATCCCAACCATATCGATACCATCACATACATGTTCCAACTCGTCAGAAGTATGTATTTCAAGTAACACTTCTAGCCCAATATCTTTTGCAACGGTAGCGAGCTCTTTAACAGCTAATGGCGAAAGGCAGGCAGCAATTAATAAAATCACATCAGCACCATAGGCTTTGGCTTCTATAATTTGATACGGATCTAACATAAAATCTTTGCGTAAAATGGGCGTTTCATGCACCGTTGCTGCAGTAAGGTCTTGCAGGGTGCCCCCAAAAAAATGAAAGTCCGTTAAAACGGAAAGTCCTGAAGCACCATGCGCCGAGTAAGCCGCTGTTACATCTTTTACAGTTGCTGTATTGTTAATGATTCCTTTACTTGGCGACTTCCTTTTAAATTCGGCGATAATACCCGTTTTTCCGGACATTGTTAAATAGGAAGCCATGGACAAAACAGGCGCTTTAAAAAAGGGCATTTGTTTTAATGCCGCTTCTGATACAAGTATTTTTTGATCCGCTACCTCTTTTCTTTTACGGGCAATAATTTGATCTAATATATTCATACTATTGAACTGCAATTAATTGTTGTAAAACTTGATACGCTTTTTGACTATCCAAACTTTCTACCGCGGCAGCATATGCATCATTGTAGCTACTGTATTTTTGAGTCGCAAATAAGGCAGCTGCAGCGTTGGCAAGCACAACGGCGTTTTGCGCCATCGTTCCTTCACCTTTTATGATTTTTAAAAATATTTGGGCCGAAGCTTCTACGGTATCTCCGCCCGCTAAATCTTCTGGAAAAACAATTCTTTTACCAAGCTCATTCGCAGAAACAATGCGCTCCCCTTTTGCAGTAAATATTTTTGTATCACTTGTTAAAGAAATTTCATCATAGCCATCTAGTCCATGTATGATGGTATAATTAATACCTTCTTCTTGTAACAAATAATGGTAAATTCTAGCCATTTCTAAACTGAATACACCAATAAGCTGATGTGATGGCTTTGCCGGATTCACAAGTGGCCCTAGCATATTAAAAAAAGTACGAACACCCAAGTTTTTTCTGATAGGCCCTACCAGTTTAAGTGCCGGATGAAAAAGCGGCGCATGCAAAAAGCAAATATTAGCGGCGTCTAATTCTTTTTGTAAAGCGTTTTCATCATTTTTAAATAGATACCCTAGCTGCTCCATAACATTGGATGACCCACTAATGGTACTTGCGCCATAGTTGCCATGCTTGGCTACTTTTTGACCAGCACCCGCAACAATAAAACAAGAAAGCGTAGAAATATTAAACGTGTTTTTACCGTCTCCCCCCGTGCCTACAATATCTAACAATTCATGATCTCCTAAATAAATAGGAACGGCAAGTTCAAGCAGTGCATCTCTAAACCCTTGCAACTCTGCAATGGTGATACTGCGCATTAAAAATACCGTCATCAGTGACGCCAATTCACTATCGTTGTAGGCGCCCGAAGACATAGAAAGCAGTAACTCTTTAGCTGCTGCCCTAGAGAGTGTTTTGTGTTCAAATAAATATTGTAAAATCTTTTTCATTTTAATAACCAGTTTTTAATAACCGCTTCGCCACATGGCGTTAATACACTTTCGGGATGGAATTGAACACCGCAAACATCATAAGAGATATGCTCTATGGCCATAATTAGTCCGTTTTCATCGGTGGCTGTTACCTTAAGTACATCAGGCAAGTTTTTATTGGAAACAACCCAACTATGGTAACGCCCTACTTCGACAGTACCTTCTAAACCGTTAAATAAATAATTGCTATTATCAATTGTAATGGGCGTTGCAACACCATGGTAAACGGTGGTTAAGTTTTCGAGGTTTGCACCAAATGCTTCCCCAATAGCTTGATGCCCAAGGCATACACCAAGTATAGATTTAGACGCCGCATACTTTTTGATGAGGGGCAATAACAAACCTGCTTCAGAAGGTATACCAGGCCCTGGAGACAATATAATTTTATCATACCCAGCAACTTCTTCAAGATCCATTTGATCATTTCTAACAACCGTCACTTTCTGATGCGTTATTTTTTCAACGAGGTGTACGAGGTTGTACGTAAAAGAGTCATAATTATCAAAAACCAATATTTTCATACCCACTACTTTTATATTCCAGCAGCTAACACCACTGCTTTTTTTAATGCATTTAATTTATTATTTACTTCTTGCAACTCACTTTCAGGATTTGAGGAAACAACAACGCCCGCGCCAGCTTGATAATACAGCGTATTGTCTTTACTCAAAAAGCTACGTATCATAATAGCATGGTTAAAATCACCATTAAATCCTACAAAACCAATGGCACCGCCATAATAGCCTCTAGCCGTAGGCTCCAAACCGTCAATGATTTCTAGTGCCTTAAATTTTGGCGCACCACTTAATGTACCAGCCGGAAAAGTTTGTGCAAGCACATTAAACGGATTTGCAGCATCCCCTAATGTTCCAACCACTTCACTTACGAGATGAATTACATGCGAGTAAAATTTGACCTGCTTGAACTGACTTACAGTTACCGCTGTACATGATCTACTTAAATCATTGCGGGCTAAATCCACAAGCATCACATGCTCGGCGTTTTCTTTGGCGTCTTCTAATAATTTTACTGAAAGCGCTTTATCCTCCTCATCATTGCCTGTTCTTTTAAAAGTACCTGCAATGGGGTGCATCACTGCCTTGTTGTTACGAACAATTAGTTGCGCCTCTGGAGATGACCCCATTAATTTATAATCTCCATAATCAAAGAAAAATAAATAAGGCGAAGGATTTACACTGCGTAGTGCCCTATACACATTAAATTCATCTCCTTTAAAGGATTGCTCAAAACGACTACTCAGTACAATTTGAAAAACATCGCCACGTAAACAGTGTTGAATGCCTTTTTCTACCATAGACTTATACGCCTCGTCTGATACGTTTGAACGCTCATCACCAACAGGCGTAAATGGAAATTGCGGCACGTCTTTGTTTCGAATAAGCGATTCGATGAGCGAGGTATCGGCCTGCTCATTTGCCAATAAATTTTGGCAAATAAAAAGTTCGTCTTTGTAATGATCAAATACAATCACGTACTGATACAAACGGTAACGAATAAGCGGAATATTTGTTTTTTTTGTATCCGAAAACGCAATGGTTTCAAATAATGGAATGGCATCAAAACTTGTATAACCAAATAAGCCTTGGGCAAAATTTGTTTCTTTGTGCACATGAGGTACCACTTGGTAGCCCTGCATGTAACCCCACAACTGATTGTCAATTTGATCCGCTTCCTGCTTTATAGGATCCTGATTAGGATATTTGATTTCGATTGTTTTTGCATCCTTTACTTCTATGCCCCCAATTGCATTAATACATATAAAAGAGTAGCTATTTTCAGCGACGTGTGCATCGGTGCTTTCCAATAAAATAGTGTCTCTAAAACGGTCTCTTAAACGCAGATAGATACTAACGGGTGTATATACATCCGCTAACATTCTTTTACTCTCTGTACGTAAATCAATTTTTTTCATAAGCTCTAAATAAAAAGCCCCGACTTGAGGTCGGGGCTTTTGAAATTATTCAAAAAGTAGTGGACGCGCCATTACAATCCCCGATTAGAGTTTGTATGCCACCACCACTTGTTATTTAATACTTGCGTCATTGATACAAATTTAAGAAATATTGGGCACTATCACCACTTTTTTTCTAAAAAAGAGATTCCGCCACAATTAAGTCTTGGGGGCGTGTAATTTTAAGGTTACTATACTCCCCTTCTATTAAACGAACGGTATGGCCAGCAGCTTCTACCACTGTAGCTTCATCGGTAAAGCTAGCCTGGTAGGGCTGCTCAAAAGCAGGCAATAAAACAGTGCTCAAAAATGTTTGTGGGGTTTGGATAATTTTAACCAGGTTCCGGTCTACTACATGGTGCGATTCACCAGAAATGAGCCTGATGCTATCGGTAGCGGTAACAGCCGGTATAGCAGACCCATGTACTAATGCCTCTTCGTAGCATTTTTTAATAAGATCACTTGATACCAGGCACCTAACGCCATCATGTACAAAAATCACCCCTGGCTCTTTAACCGCTTGCAACCCGTTTTTTACAGAATCAAATCTGGTTGCACCCCCAGCAATAAAACGTATATGCGTAAGCTGGGCCGGATCAAAATAAGTAGCCGCTTCCTCTAGATATGAGGCAGGTAATACCAACACAATTTGAATATCGTAATAGGCATAAAAAAACTGTTGAACGGTATGCCAAATTATGGGCTTACCCTTCAAATGCAAAAACTGTTTAGGCACATCCGTACCCATTCTTACACCTGAACCACCAGCAACAATTACAGCCGTTTTTTTCATTGTTAATTATTTATAAATAGCAGTAGCCGATTCGCCTTTACTATTTTTAAAAGCCCGGTACATTCCAGCACTATTAAATACCATGGCAGTATTACCTTTTGCATCCACGCCAATCATGCCACCCTCTCCATTAAGTGCCATTAATTTTTCATGCACCACCACTTCCATGGCAGCTTGCAAACTAAGCCCCTTATACTCCATTAAACAACTAACATCATATGCTGCAACGGATCTGATAAACATTTCACCATGACCGGTACAACTAATAGCACAGGTTTTATTGTTAGCATAAGTACCACTACCAATAATTGGACTATCACCAATACGTCCATATTTTTTATTGGTCATACCACCTGTAGAGGTTGCACCAGCAATATTTCCGTTGCTATCACAAGCTACAGCACCGACTGTTCCAAATTTTTTATCCTTTAATAATTCCTCTAAATGATGATTGGTATGATCTAATGAATAGGAATCAGAATCGCGAATGGCTTTCCACTGGTCATACCTGAATTGAGAATAAAAATATTCGTCGGGCGCTAACACCACACCCCTCTTGATCGCAAAATCGTTGGCACCTTTACCGCTTAAAAAAACGTGGTTGCTATTACGCATTACTTCGGTAGCAAGCTGGATGGGATTTTTTACATTACGCACTGCAGCAATAGCACCAGCTTCAAGTGTTGCTCCATCCATGATGGCTGCATCCATTTCTTGCAATCCTTTTTTGGTAAATACACTACCCTTTCCTGCGTTAAATAAAATATTATTTTCTAGGGTAAAAATAGAAGCCTGAATAGCATCCACTGCTGTACCACCATTTTGTAAAATGGCATAACCAGCATCCAAAGCATCTTGTAATCCGTTTTGGTAAGCTTGTTCTAATTCAGGAGACATATCTTCCTTTAAGATAGTACCTGCTCCTCCATGTATAACCAATGAAAATTGTTGCATAGTTTACTATTTAATTATGCCAATAGTAGTTTACATTCAGAAAGTAAACGCGTTTTATTAATTGCTGCAGTTCCTACTTCTTCACAAACAAGCCCGCCTGCAATATTGGCCATTTCGGTGGCAAGTTCAATATTTTTTGTTGCAGCATACACAAGTGAAGCAACTGCAATAACGGTATCGCCTGCACCACTTACATCTGCA
>JBIKIS010000112.1:0-6518 GCA_044361485.1 Sediminibacterium sp. | reverse complement strand
TGCAAAAAAACCAACTGCTAAAAAAGCAGTGAAAAAAGCTGCTCCTAAAAAAGCTGCTGCAAAAAAACCAACTGCTAAAAAAGCAGTGAAAAAAGCTGCTCCTAAAAAAGCTGCTGCAAAAAAACCAACTGCTAAAAAAGCAGTGAAAAAAGCTGCTCCTAAAAAAGCTGCTGCAAAAAAACCAACTGCTAAAAAAGCAGTGAAAAAAGCTGCTCCTAAAAAAGCTGCTGCAAAAAAACCAGCTGCGAAAAAAGCTGTGAAAAAAGTAGCTCCTAAAAAAGCCGCTGCAAAAAAACCAGCTGCAAAAAAAGCTGTGAAAAAAGTAGCTCCTAAAAAAGCCGCTGCTAAAAAGCCAGTAGCTAAAAAAGCTGTAAAAAAAGTAGCGCCTAAAAAAGCTGTTGCTAAAAAGGCAGTAGCAAAAAAGGCTGTGAAAAAAGCTGCTCCTAAAAAAGTAGCCGCTCCTGCTCCAGTTGCAGCACCAGCGCCTGTTGTAGCACCTACGCTTTTTGAAGCGCCTGCAACAACAGAAACGCCAAACGCTTAATTCAATAACCGATTACTCGGTTGTTACAATAAAAAAATCCTGTTACAATTTGTAACAGGATTTTTTTATGCCTATCTTTAAAGGACTACATCCGGTAGTGATTCAAATTCAAAAAAAATAAACCATGCGCCGTTTTCTTTTTTTAATCATTCTTGTAATTCATTCGTTTGTATTTGCACAAACAGCAAATATTGTTTTTGAAAAAACAAAAAATATGAAACGTCAATCTGGATTTTTCACTTTTTTTGTAGACGAAGCCACTGGAAAAATTTGGTTAGACATTGATAAATTAGGTCAAGAATTTTTATTTGTGAATTCATTACCTGCTGGTTTAGGATCTAATGATATTGGGCTTGACAGAGGACAAATTGGAGATACTAAAATTGTATTTTTTGAGCGCGTGGGTAAAAAATTATTACTGGTACAACCCAACTACGACTACCGTGCTAGTAGTACCGATAAAAATGAAAGAAGGGCTGTAAAAGAATCTTTCGCAAGTTCTACCATCGGCTCTTTTGTTATCGAAGAAGAACAGGCGGGTCATTTATTAGTGGATGCCACTTCCTTTTTTGTAAAAGACACACATGGCGCAGCAGATAAAATTAAAGCCATGCGTCAGGGCACTTATTCGTTTAACGAACCACGCTCTGCGATGTATTTTAGTAACACAAAAAACTTTCCGTTCAATTCAGAATTTGAAGCAAGCATTACATTTACAGGTGGCGCCGACGCTGGCAGGTTTGTAACAGCGGTAACGCCCTCGCCAGAAGCCATTACGCTTCGCATGCATTATTCTTTTGTTCAACTTCCTGATAATCAGTACAAACCAAGAAAATATGATGTTAGAAGCGGGTATTTTGGTATCTCGTATTTCGATTACAGTTCTGACTTTACAACCCCTATCGATCAAAAATTTATATCTAGGCATCGACTCACTAAAAAAGATCCTTCTGCGCAGGTTAGCGAACCCGATACCCCCATTGTTTATTATTTAGACAACGGCACACCAGAACCTATTAGGTCTGCGCTCTTAGAAGGCGGCCGCTGGTGGAACCAAGCTTTTGAAGCAGCGGGCTACAAAAATGCATTTATTGTAAAAGTACTTCCGGATAGTTGCGATCCTATGGACATCAGGTACAATATGATTAATTGGGTGCACCGTTCTACCAGAGGATGGAGTTATGGCGCTACCGTAACAGACCCGCGCACTGGAGAAATTATTAAGGGTCAGGTTACACTAGGCTCACTAAGGGTTAGACAAGACTATTTAATATTTACTGGTTTACTAGCCCCCTACGAAACAGGAAAGCCCGTGCCTAACACTATGAGAGAAGCCGCGCTACAGCGTTTGCGTCAACTCTCTGCGCACGAAATTGGACATACCCTTGGCTTACAACACAACTATGCTTCTAGTTATAATGATAGAGCATCTGTAATGGATTATCCGCATCCAAATATTTTTGTGAATGAAAAAGGAGCAATAGATTTTTCTAAAGTGTATACCAATGAAATTGGAGCCTGGGATAAAAGAGCCATCATTTATGGATACCAAGATTTTGAAAAAAATACCGATGAAACAAAAGCACTTCAAAATTTATTAGCAGAAAATACAAAACAAGGACTTTTATTTATTGCAGACGCGGATGCACGCGCTGCGAGCGGCTTTCACCCCAATGCGCATTTATGGGACAATGAAAAAGACGCCACTATAGGATTAAAAAATACACTTGCCGTTAGAGCAAAAGCACTAGAAAATTTTTCTGAAAATACCATTAGAATTGGCGCGCCACTTGCTACACTCGAAGACGTACTTGTTCCTGTATACAATTATCACCGTTATCAATTAGAAGCGGTTTGCAAATTAATTGGTGGTATCGATTATAGTTATAGCACAAGAGGTGATGAACAAAAAAAACCAAGCTTTGTGCCTGCTGCGATGCAACAAAAAGCATTGGCTGCTGCCGTAGCTTGCTTATCTCCAACCACATTAACATTACCAGAATTTATTGTTGCGCAAATTCCACCAAGACCTCCTTTGTATTATAGTGGCGAACTATTTGCCAAAAGAACAGGCATGAGTTTTGATCCATTATCTGCTGCAGAAGCACTCGCAGATTTTGAACTCGCGTTTTTATTTAATCCAGAAAGAGCCAACCGTTTAACCATCAATAAAGCGAGAGGTGAAGGCATTGGCTTTGCAGAACTCATCGATGCAGTAGTTACAGAAACCTATCAAAAACCTTTAGGCAAGGGCTTACAGGAAGCCGTAGGATTACAAACACAACAAATGGTGGTAACCTGGCTTTTAGGTGTATCACAATCTGAACAAAGTAATTACATGGTCAAATCTATTTGCCATGAAAAACTAAATGCACTAAAAAAATGGGCAGCTGAACAAATAAAATTAAATCAACACAAAACACATTACGCGTATTTGATAGAACGCATAGCGCACCCGAAAGAAATAAGTTTACCAAAGCACAAAGAAATTGCACCAGGCGCACCCATTGGATGTGATATGGATTAAATGATTACTGAAACAACTATGCAAGCATTCTTAAAGGCTCTTCTAACAGAGACTTAAGGGTTTGTAAGAAAGCGGCTCCGGCTGCACCGTCCACAACGCGGTGGTCACAGCTAAGGGTTACTTTCATTACGTTACCAGGCACTACTTGTCCATTTTTTACAACCGGTACTTGAGCAATACCACCCACTGCTAAAATACAAGCATCTGGAGGATTGATGATGGCCGTAAACTCGTCTACGCCAAACATACCTAAGTTAGAAATGGTAAATGTGCTGCCTTCCCAATCTGAAGGTTGTAATTTTTTATCTTTTGCTTTTTGCGCAAAGCCTTTTACAGCAACACCAATTTCACTGAGTGTTTTGGTATCAGCAAAGCGTACTACTGGAACCAGTAAACCCTCGTCTACTGCAACAGCAATACCAATATTTATATGATGGTTGGTACGAATAGAATCACCCAGCCAACTACTATTAATTTTTGGATGTTGTTTTAATGAAAGTGCTGTTGCTTTAACAACCATATCATTGAAACTAATTTTAACCGGTGCTACTTCATTGATTTTTGCACGTGCTGCAACAGCGGCGTCCATATCAATGCTCATGGTGATGTAAAAATGCGGCGCTGTAAATAAGCTTTCGCTTAAGCGGCGTGCAATGGTTTTACGCATTTGAGAAACCGGCTGGTCTTCAAAACTCACAACACCAGAAGCTACTTGTGGCGCTGAAGCAGCAGTTACAGCTTGTGTAGCTGATACAGCAGATGCCGTAGCTGGAACATATCCGTCAATATCAAATTTGGTGATACGTCCATTATCGCCTGTACCTTTTACATATCTTAAATCAATGCCACGCTCTTCTGCCATTTTTTTGGCAAGAGGGCTCGCAAAAATTCGACCTTCATTAACAACGGCCTGAACGGCAGGAGCAGCAGGTGCTGGAGCAGCTACAACAGTAGTTGCTGGTGTTGAAGGAGCAGGACTTGCAGCAGGTGCAGTTGCGGTTGTCGCACCAGCACCGCTTTTTACAGCGGCAACAATTGCATCAATATTTGTACCAGCAGCACCAATCACGCAAAGTAAATCGTTCACTAAAATTTTTTCTCCGGCCTTAGCACCTTGGTATAATAAAATGCCGTCTTTATAACTTTCAAGTTCCATGGTAGCCTTATCGGTTTCGATATCTGCTAACACGTCTCCTTTTTTAACCGTATCTCCTACATTTTTTTGCCAACCCGCAATCACACCTTCTGTCATGGTATCGCTTAAGCGTGGCATAAGCACCACTTCTTCCATGGCAGCCACGTCTAATGCAGCACTAGCAGCGGGAGCCGCAGGAGCAGCAGCTGGAGCTGGCTCAGTAGCAGGTGCTGCAGCAGGTGAACCCGCTCCAACAGAAGCAATGAGTGAAGCAACATCTTCACCAGCCTTACCAATAATAGCGAGCAAATCATTGACCTGTAATTTGCCTCCTTTTGTAGTTCCTATATGCAATAAAACACCCTCTTGGTAGCTTTCAAGCTCCATGGTTGCTTTATCTGTTTCGATTTCAGCTAATAAATCACCTTTTTTCACCGCATCGCCCACATTTTTGTGCCAAGCTGCAATAACACCTTCGGTCATTGTATCACTTAAGCGGGGCATTAAAATCACTTCAGCCATAAGATTCGGTTGCGCTTTTAATTAAGGCTCGAAATTAAGGAAAAAAGAGATTGAGCACCCCCAAAACGTCCGTTTATTTGCCCAATTATAACCGAAACCTTACTTTTACCTTAAAGCGGCCACCTATGACATCCATGATTTCTGAAGGCATCGAAATAAGTGTAGAAACTTTCTACCAATCGGACTATAGTAATGCCGTTTCCAGTGAATTCATGTTTGCCTACCGCATTACCATCGAAAACCACAACCATTTTAATGTTAAACTGCTGCGCAGGCACTGGGAAATATTTGATAGCTGCGGCGAACATAAGGTAGTAGATGGCGAAGGGGTTATTGGTATTCAGCCCATTATCAAACCTTCCGACAGGTACCAGTACATCAGCGGCTGCAACTTAAAATCGGAACTTGGGCGTATGCAGGGTACTTATGAGATGGAAAACGAAAACAACAAAACCTTGTTTACCGTTACCATTCCGGCTTTTGACCTGATCGTACCTTCTAAATTAAACTAATCACCTACTTTTTAGGACGGGTAATTAGGGCTTGTATTTGGCCTGTTCAAAAATAATTTTTGCAGGCGTTTTCATTATTTTTTCGAGCGACGTCTCTTTGGTTTTTTTAATCCATGCTTCTATCATTCTATACCCAACAAACTGTCCAATAAATCCTGGAGATGCATCACCAAAAACCGCAGTGTTGGGGCCATCCTGCATATAATCACCAATCAAAGAAGGATCCTTTTCGTACAATAAATTATTTTGAATAAAAAATGACCAGATGTCTTTTTCGCTCTTGTAACATCCTTCTAATTGAGCAGCCGTATACCCTGTAACAATACTATCCTGCTCGCTGGGAAGCACTTGTTTTAAAAAATACAAACGCTTTCCTGCTTCTACCATTTGTTCACAAAGTGGCGCCCCTGCATCTTGCAAAGGAAATAAATCATCTAAAATATTTTTCATGCAGTTGGTAGCCATATACTCAGGTTCAAAACGCCTTGAAACATAACGGGGATAAAGGCTCTGGCCTTCTTCCGATAAATAAATGGGATTGTCTTTACCCAGGTACATTTGAAGTCCAATGGCCAGCGCATCAATGGTAATGATGTTTCCAAAACTATTGATGGGACCAATAAATGTGATGAGTTTGGTAGGTAATTTATAATCCGGGAAATAATATTTTACATATCGCAAACCCTGTTTTATAGCAGCCTCTTGTTTTGCAATAGAGGCGTATTTAATACCAGTTTGTTTGTACAATGCTTGATATGCATTAATAAATTGCGGCACGTCTGTTGCTGCCGTTTGAGGTGTTATAGCTAAAATATTGTATAAAAAATCTTGTGTAAACAAAGGGTGTTGTCCAGCTAATTTTTGTAAAGAAACATCCAAACGAAGTGTATCTATTGCAAAAAAATCTTGCTCATATCTAACGGTCGTAAGTGGCACTTCAATGCTACTAATATCTGGTGTTTTTTGAAACGAATTACAGCCCAGCAAAATAACAATGGCAGCCGCAGAAAGGAACTTAGTCATGCATCAAATTTGACACAAAGATGTTACTTAAATTCGTTAAAAAATAAACAAGATTTAAATGAGATAGGTGGTATTTGGTATGTAAAAGTTACTGACCTTTGCAGCCACCGGAGTTATCGCTATGAAAATAAGTATCGCGCAACAGAACTACCACATTGGAAATTTTGAAGAAAACACAGAGAAAATACTCGGTGCCATTGAACTTGCCAAAAAAGAAGGCGCCGATCTTATTTTATTTAGTGAAATGAGTGTTTG
>JBIKIS010000111.1:0-6605 GCA_044361485.1 Sediminibacterium sp. | reverse complement strand
TTGGATTGCTAAATCTGCTATAGATATTGTCATCGGTTTCATCGGCAAAAGCAGCGCGCATACTTTCGGCGTCATCAAAACAAAAGCTGCTCGTCAAATAAAGCGGACTGCTATGTTCCATTTCATTTGTTTGCGTAGTTCTAATTCTTATGGCGTCTGTTTGCGGCTTTGACATATTGGGATAATGTGCTTTACAACAAAGGTAAGCTTCGTATACTAGCTACCACCACTCGCTTTATAAAATATTTTATGTCTAGTGATGAACTTGTAGTTATTTTGTGTCACATGCAGTCTCAAATCCAGTACCTGAAATACAAACAGCCGTTCGTTTTAGAATGTGGTGAGGTGTTGCCAAGCTTAACCATTGCCTACCATACCTATGGAACGCTTAATGCAGCTGGTACCAATGTGGTATGGGTGTGCCATGCATTAACAGCAAATGCGGACGCGAGAGATTGGTGGAAGGGTATAATAGGAAATGATGGGCTCATTAATGAGCAGGATTATTTTATTGTTTGCGCAAATATTATTGGCTCATGTTATGGCTCTACTGGGCCATTAACCGAAAATCCAAATACGGGTGCTCCCTACTATTCAAGTTTTCCTGCTGTAACCATTAGGGATATGGTAAAGGCGCATGTTATTTTAAGAGAAGTCCTCGGTATTAGGTCTATTGCACTTTTAATGGGTGGAAGTATGGGTGGATATCAAGTGCTTGAATGGGCGCTACTTGAACCTGCTGTTATTCAAAAATTATTTTTAATTGCAACGTCGCCCTCAGAGAGCGCTTGGGGTGTTGCTATTCATACCGCACAGCGTTTAGCAATTGAAGCAGATGCAACATGGAAAAACATGGATGCAAATGCTGGTAATGCCGGGTTAAAAGCGGCGCGTGCTATTGGTATGTTAACCTACCGTAATTATCAAATTTTTAAGGAGTCACAAACTGATTCTGATTCAGAAAAAATAGATGGCTATAAAGCGGCTTCCTATATCAATTACCAAGGTGACAAGCTTGTTCAAAGATTTAATGCTCATTCTTATTGGTTGCTCACTAAATCTATGGATAGCCATAATGTATCCAGAGGAAGAGGTATGGATGTAGCCCAAGTTCTAAATAGTATTACAATTCCAACACTTAATATTGGCATCAAAAGTGATATTTTATGTCCATTAGAAGAGCAGCGATTTATGGCAGCTCATTTACCCGCAGCAGCTTTGGTAGAAATTGATTCTAATTATGGGCATGATGGTTTTATTATTGAAACCAAACAAATCACAGCACATCTAGCAGCCTTTTTGCAGTAGGTCTTTACTGCGGATGGTATATGCTTTTAGCATTTTTGTAAACTTCTGCTTTATTGAGCGTCATCTTTTTTGTTTGCTGACGCGTAAACATTTCCATTTGATCGGTGTAGTGTGGCGAATCTTTTTTAGCAGAAGCACCGTAAACATTTAGTGATTCTATTTGTGGCCCATCCTTTGTAAACCTTACTAGCTCTATGTAAGCGTCTCCTTGGTTACCTTTCCATTTACCATCTTTGTAAGGAACGGAGTACATAGGGGCAAGTACATCCGGCAAGCCGGGTAGCGGAATTTCTTTTGTGCCACGCACTAATTTTTGGACTTCTCCAAGTGCAATATTTGTTTTACCAAAATCTTTTAACATGGTTTGTTTGGCTTCTCGTAATAGCTGTGCGGCTAGTGTTTTACTAATAGATTTATTTTGTAAGTAAAGTGCTTTGTTTTTATTAGCAGCGGCCTGCACAAAAAAGAATGTGCCTGCGCCAATACTTTCTGCATCTGAATTTTTATTCCAGTTATTTAGTTGCGTAATGATATCTGCAATGTCTGGGAACTCGTTGCTGTTTAATAAAAACACGCTATCTATTTTGCTAGGGAAATAAAAAGAGGAAGGGAATTGTCTATCAAATTTGATGCGTTTAAAATCTTCGTAACTCACTTTGTTTAAAGGTTGTATGAGTTCGTCAAAACGCATACTCCTGTTGTTTTCCAGAGTTTCGTAACCCATTGTAATATCTTTTACCAATGGATTGTCTGTGCCTTCTGTGCTATGAAAAGGAGAGTGGTTGGTGTTATATACATAGCCCGATTTTGGTTGCAGCACCTGTGGTAAATTGGATAAAGGATGAAGGTCTGTCCAAAGTGTTTTGCTCGTATTGCCTGGCAGTGTTGTTTTCCAATTGTAACTTTTATCTCTAACCGGAATACGTCCGTTACTAATGTAAAAAATAGTATCGTAGCGGTCTGCGTATACAATATTGTATCCAGGTATGGCAAGCATATTTAATGCGCTTTTAAACTCTGTAAAGTTTTTTGCCTTGTTAAAAGCATACCATTGTTCAAGTCCTCTAATGTCCATTTGAGCAGGCATACGAATTGAAAAAACACCTCTTGGTGTAATAATAGTAGGGCCGTATTTACTCCAATATGCTTTTTTGCCAAGTGGTACAATAACGCCAGCAACTTTTACTTTTAGGGATGCCGTTTTTGCTTCAAGGGTTTCCCATTTGCCATCAAATTTGTATTGTAATTTGTTTTTAGGATTCATTTCTAATTGATACACGTCTAGTTTGTCAGGTGCATTAACTGTGTGTGCCCAACCTAAATATTCGTTGCAACCATGTAAAATACAAGGAGCACCCGGAAAATTAGCGCCAATAATATTCCAGCCGTCTTCGCTATTTAAATGTGCTTCATAAAATGCAACGGGGCCTTCGAGGGGTTGGTGTGCATTGATGTCTAGGTATACCTGGCCATCGATAGTTTTAGCGCTGTTAAATGCAAATGCGTTACTACCTGCCGTTTTATAATTTTCTAATAATGGAACCGTGCCACCAAAAATGGAACTGAGTGCTTTATCTGCGCCAGAAAGCACACAAAGTTGTAGTACCGAATATTGAACCATATCTTTTGGCGTAACTGGAAATATTTTTTTAAGCAGTACTTCTTTGGGATGTGCAGTAGCGTATGCATTGAGTCCGGCTGCATAGCCTTCTAAAAGTTTTTTAAATGCTGGGCTCAGGTCAGATTCGTACTTTGCTTCTACAAGTTCTGGGATACGTAATAAGTGAATGATATAATCTATGGAAGCACCTTTTTTACCTTGGTACTGCGCTAGCATAGATTTACCCGCCATTAATGATTGTTGAATGGTGCCAAAATCATCTTCGGCATGAGCCCAAGCTAGGCCGTAGGCTACATCTGGATCCGTTTTTCCAAAAATATGCGGGACCCCAAAGCTGTCTCTAATAATATCAATTTTTGCAGGGTTTATTTGCGCATGTAATTGAAAGGCAAGTAAACATGTAAATAGTAAAGTAATGAATCTCATAGTTCGTATGCTTAATAGTCTTTCAATTCGGTGTTTGAAGACCTGTCATTATTTTGTTTTCTAAATATTTCATGAAAAAAACCGAGCACCAAAAAATCTCGACCAATTTCATCATTGATTTTATAGTCGAATTGGTGAAGGTAGCCTAATTGTAAGGTACTCTCTTTGGTAGGTTTAAAGTTAAATGCGAACTGAAGCCTATTTCTTTCAAAGTAAGGTTCTTTGCTGGTGAAAAATAATTCGTTACTTATACTGGCTTGAAAGGGAAGGTATCCTTTTCTTTCCTGTCCAAATGGATATGAAACGCCTAGCCTGTACCTATGTCTATCCCTGAATCCGTTACTGGTAAATCTAAGTTCGGATCTGTAGCGCTGTTCAATTCTAATTTTACCTATCGATTGAAACAAAATCACCTGTGGCCATAATCTAAATTCATCATTGTTTTTTGGGGTCACAAAGTTGCCACCTTCTCTAAATGTTTGATAGCTACCAGCGCCAAGCGTAACTTTTAGTTGATTATTGATTTTGTAATTGATACCACCTTTATACTCGTAGTAGTGGAAATGATTGTAAAATTTTAAAGAGCGAATTTGAGCTTCTCCAAAGGCACTCCATTTATTGGACATGGTGTATTTGAGGTTTACGATATTCCAACTACCCAAATCAAATTTTTGCGCGTGGGTATAATTGGCAAAAATGATTGTGATAAAGAATAAAATATATTTATTTTTCATTAGAAATTCACAGATTTTCTTTGCATTAAATCATTTCCAAAAATTATGTTACTTTTATAAAAAATTACCATGTCAATTTTCAAACAATTAAAAGAGTATCTCTTTATTTCTAAAAGAGACCCGAACGAGCCACGCACTCAGTGGATGAAATACATGCATGGGATGAACCGAATTTCGCTACTTATGTTTTTGATTTCGGTACTTATTATTTTGTTTAAGACACTTATTTTACCCCTCATCAATAAATAATTTTGGTCCTGCAAGTGCTACAATTTCTTTAGCCACTTTTGCAGAAGCGTCTCCACCACCAGCAGCGAGTAGTGCATGTAATGACGCGTAGTTTTCCATGACCACTTTTCTATTCGTTTCGTTTTCTGTGATATTACGCAGTGCAGTTGTCAAATGCTGCTCCGTTAGGTTTTCTTGAATAATTTCTTGAACAATTTCTTTGTCCATAATTAGGTTCACGAGCGAGATGAACTTTATTTTTACCAGCCACTTTGCAATTTGGTAAGAGAATTTACTGGTTTTATAACATACCACTTCTGGTACTTTAAATAGGGCTGTTTCAAGTGTGGCGGTACCGCTTGTAACAAGGGCTGCATCTGCAATACTAAGTAAATCGTAAGTGCTATTTTTTATAAGAGTTACATTGGCATAGCCCATTAAAAATCTATTATAAAAAGGGGCATCTTGCCCTGGTGCTTGCGCCACCATAAATGTGTAGTTAGGAAAATGTGGCGTCACACTTAACATAACAGGTAACATTTTAATAATCTCTTGCTTTCTGCTCCCAGGTAGTAGTGCAATCACTTTTTTATTTTCTGTAACAAGCGGGTTGATACTTTTAAAAGATGCAATAACAGGTAAAAGTGGATGCCCCACATAGGTTACATCCCAATTCCACTTATTTTTAAAATAATCTTTTTCAAAAGGAAGGATGCAAAACATTTTATCGATGCATACTTTCATTTTTTTAACCCTATTTTCTTTCCATGCCCAAACCTGTGGCGCTATGTAATAGACTACTTTAAATCCATTTTTTTTAGCCCATTCTGCAATGCGTAAATTAAAACCTGGGTAATCTACAAGTACCAGTACATCGGGTTGCCAAGCTTCAATGTCTTGCTTGCAAAATCTGATATTTTGTAAAATGGTGGGTAGGTTTTTAATCACTTCCCAAAAGCCCATAAAAGCTAGATCTCTGTAATGTTTTACCAGAGAAGCGCCTGCCTGTTGCATTAAATCGCCGCCCCAGGCCTTAATACTAGCTGTTGGGTCCAGTGTTTTAATTTCTTTAATAAGGTTGCTGCCGTGTAGGTCTCCGCTAGCTTCTCCTGCAATAATATAGTACTTCATAGGCTCCTTGCAATTTACGTTAGAAGGGGCGAAATGTAAATAAAACTAAAAAAATAGTTAAAAAACTAAAAATTTAGTTGTTAAACTAAAAAAATAGTTTTAGCATTGTGTTTCAAATCTAATCGTCGCATGAAACCATTAACAAAAGCAGAAGAGCAAGTGATGCAGCAGGTGTGGAAATTGTCCAGTGCCTATTTAAAAGATATTGTGGAGTCGTATCCAATGCCTCGCCCGCATACCAACACAGTAGCAACGCTTGTAAAAATACTCGTTGATAAAGGTTATATAGGTGTAGAAGCGATGGGTAGGGTGCACCGTTATTTTCCTTTAGTGAGTAAAGAAGCCTATTCTACGAGCTCTATAAAATCACTAGTGGACGCTTATTTTGAAGGTTCATTTAGTGAAGCCGTTTCTTGTATGTTACAACAAAAAGAAATCAGTGTTAGTGAATTGGAGCTTTTATTGGATCAATTAAAACAATCAAAAAACTAAGTCATGTATCCTACACTCTATTATCTTTTACAAGTGCTTGTATGTAGTGCTGTTTTGATGGTGTATTATTTACTGGTACTGCGTAATAAAAAATTTCATCAATACAACAGGTTTTATTTGCTAGGCGTTGCACTTGTTTCATGGATTGTTCCCTTAATCAAAATATTTTGGCAACAGGAAAGGTCTGGTGTTAGACAAGTTGATTTATTGAATGTTGTAGCAACCAATAATTCTGAGATGGAAGCCTTAGTTACATCTCAGCAACACTCACTTGACTGGGTTTCGCTTTTGCCTCATTTATATGTAGGAATATCTGTTTTTTTAGCAGTAGCGATGCTTGTTTCACTCTACAGAATCTATAAAATTTATAGAGAACATGAGTGTACCAATCTTCAACAATTTTATTTAGTAATGACGCGCGTAAAGGGGACGCCCTTTTCATTTTTTAGTTATATTTTTTGGAATGCCGAAATTGATATCCAAACACCTGCAGGCAAGCAAATTTTGCAACATGAGTTAACGCATGTTACACAGTATCATTCTATTGATAAAATATTGATACAGCTAAATTTGATTGCGGGTTGGTTCAATCCTTTCTTTTGGCTACTCAAAAAAGAGCTGGACATGATCCATGAATTTATTGCCGATAAAAAATCGGTAGAACA
>JBIKIS010000011.1:0-24089 GCA_044361485.1 Sediminibacterium sp. | reverse complement strand
AGTAAAATATCGTCGGCATTTTCCCCCTCACTCGTATCAATAATGGTTTGCACATCTTCATAAGCATAACGCTTATCGGAATGAATTACAGTTCGGCCCAGCCAATACTGTTTTACCTGTGCTTCGTCATTGATTTGAAAAATGGCAGAAAAAGTAAATTTATCTTCATTGGGGCGTAACGAACATAATTCGTTTGAAATTTTTTCAGGTAACATGGGGTTTACGCGGTCTGGCAAATACACAGAAGTGGCGCGTTTGTAGGCTTCGGCGTCTAAATCAGTATCTGGTAAAACGTAATAACTAACGTCTGCTATATGCACCCCTATTTCGTAAAGGCCACTTGGTAATTTTCTGATGGAAAGTGCATCATCAAAATCTTTTGCATCAACGGGGTCAATGGTAAAAGTTTTGATATCACGGCAATCTCTACGCTTTGCTATTTCTGCTTCATCTAAAACAACAGGCAATGCTTCCGCTGCTTCTAACACGTCTTGCGGAAAAAATAATGGGAAACCGGCCTGCGCCAAGAGCTCCTTCATGGCAGCGTCATTTTCGTCTTCAGGTGACATAACGGCGATGACTTCACCAACTGGTTTTTTATCGTCTCTGTCCCACTTTACAAGCTTTGCTGCTACCCTATCTTTATTTTTGGCACCATTTAAAAACTGGAGCGGAATAAAAATATCGGGCATCGGTTTATCGGTGTCTGGCACAAAAAATGCAAACTTATCGGAGAGCTGGATATGTCCTATAAATTCGGTTTGGCGGCGTTCTACAACTTCTACAACCTTCCCTTCTTTTTTACCGGTTCGACCATTTTCGCGGGTAATTTTTACGCGCACGGTATCTCCATTAAGGGCATTGCCCATATCGGAAGGACGCACCATAATATCAATGGCATTGTTGTCTACAATAACGTAGCCCATGCCAGAACGCGTGATATCTATTTTACCTTTTAAAGTAGCCACCACAATGGGCTTTGCTGTCTTTTTTTGTTTTGACTTTTTTGCTTTACTCATGTTGCATATTGGTGTTAAACCCATTGATAAATGAAAGGATCAACCCGTCAAATTGAGGGCCTTCGTCAAATAAAAAAGAGTGTTTGATAGGGAGTACATAAAAAGGCAGTGACTTTAATTCTTCTTGGAATTTTGTAAGTCGTACCGCGTCTTTTTCGGTGGTGATAATAAATTTATGCTGTGCAGCAATACTATTAAACTGACCCACTACATCTTGCAAATCATCGATCGAAAAAATATGGTGATCTGCGTAATCTTGTTGGTAGTAGGTACGCGCATGCTCGTGTAAATAATTTTTGAGTGGCTTTGGATTGGCAATACCACACATTAAAAGCACTTCATCCTCACTAGTGATGGGACGCTTACTCGTAACATCTAAAATATGATACGGAGTCTCGTATTCGATGCAGGTAAAAAATACGCGCTGGTAATTTTTTGGACGTAAAGCTCTGGTTATTTTTTGACGTTTTTCTTCTGATAAATTTGGCGGACACTTGGTTACGATTATAACATGCGCCCTTTTTGCCGATTCTCTTTCATCCCTTAAATCGCCGGTGGGTAAGAAAAAATCGTGGTTATAGGTATTGCCAAATTCGGTGAGTAATATGTTAAACCCAGCCTGCACCGATCGGTGTTGAAATGCATCATCTAAAATAATAGCTTGCAAATCTTTGATGTCGTGTAATAATTGTGGAATGGCGTCCAATCTTTCTTCACCAACTGCAACAGGCACCGATGGAAATTTTTGATGAAAGAGCATGGGCTCATCTCCTATTTCTAGTGCCGTAGTAGATGCACCTGCTAACACATACCCTTTTGTTTTTCTTTTGTAGCCCCTACTAACCGTGGCTACTTTATAACGGGTATGGAGTAGTCCTAATAAATACTCCACCATGGGGGATTTACCCGTGCCGCCCACTGCTAAATTACCAACACAAATAAGGGGAAAATTAAACCTTGCCGAACGTAGATACTGCTTATCAAACAGCCAGTTGCGTATTTTAATAAAAGCCCCATACAATATAGCAAGCGGCAATAATAAAACACGAAAGGAAGTAAGAAAAATGGTATTAAAATTCATAGATGCGACTCGGCGTAATGAGGTAGTGCAAAGGTACGTCAAATTGGTCTGTATCTGCTATTTGCTCGATGGGGTCAAAATAGGAAAAACCCATACCAATTACCCCCTGGTTGCAAGAAGCTAAAAAGCGGTCGTAATAGCCTTTACCATATCCCACTCTATACCCTTCTGTATCAGCTACAAGTAGTGGCACAAATACCAAATCAATAGATGATGGGTCTACCGGATTGGGTGCATCTGGCTCTAACACACCAAACTTCCCAGGTTTGTATACCGTGTTTTCATCTATTTGATGCGCCGTAAACGAATGTGCATCGGGATCCATCACCGGATATGAAATTGAAAGACCCGGAACCATATGACGGAGGTAACCCGAAAACAAGTGCGTATTGGGTTCGGCTTGATTTGGCATGGGCCAATACGTGAGTAGCAACCGCACTCCTGAAAAATCAAATTTTTGAAACTGTATGAGCATTAAATCGTCATACTGTAAACGCGTTTTAGAGGGTAAATCTTGGCGTTTGTTTTTATATAATTCTCTTAATGCTTGCTTGTTCATAGAATACTATGTTGCAACAAAAAATGAAAAAATAGTAGTTCCATAATTGCGCTGAAAAGAATAACCCTCAAAATTTTTGTAATCGTTGCGCGGGGTATGCTCTAACACAAAAAAACCACCTGGCTTAATCAGTTTTTTAGCCACAATTATTTTAGGAAGTTCATCGATGGTGCCAAGTGCATAAGGCGGTCCAGCAAATATAAAATCGTAAGCGGTGGTGCAACTATTTAAGTAAGCAAACACATCAAGTTTTAATACCTGTGCGCCGTCTATTTTTAATAAAGCAATATTTTTTTGAATAAACCCCTGCATGATAGGGTCTTTTTCGATTAAGGTGAGCTTAGCAGCTCCCCTAGACGCGAGTTCGTAACTGATACAACCTGTGCCGCCAAATAAATCGAGGGTTTCAATCTCCTCAAAAGACATTCTACTTTGCAAAATATTAAAGAGGCCCTCTTTTGCAATATCTGTAGTAGGCCTTGTGTGGGGCATATTGGCGGGTGGACTAATGCGGCGACCACCATATTTTCCTGAAATGATCCTCATGCTAATGGCTTCAAAAAGGCAGTAAAAAAATGTGCGCTTTGCGCTTCAAACATGGCAGGCAATACTTTTTCTTGGCGTGGTTTTTTATATTCTACAATCGGATAAATTTGCTCAACACAAACGGCAGCAGCAGCGCGTGCATCTATAAAGCCCATCATATTTACTTTAATACTTGTAGCGTCAATTTGGTGCGACGCATTAATATGTAAAAGATGGTAACAGATATCTTCGGTACTTGTAAACGAAAAACTTTGAATGAATTGAAGCGTACTTGACACAAACAAACTTGCAATAAAATGATTTTTATAAAACTGAAGTTTAAGCATGGGTTTGTCTGAAACAGCTTCGGCATAAAGACCCGTAATATTGGGTGTATAGACATGCGATAACTGATGCAGTGGATACCTTGTATTTAAAACGTCAAGCAAACTATTGGATATACGGTAACAATTAATAAGAGAGGGCGTATTTTTTATTTTTTCATGCTTTAAGGTAGCATGTATAGCTGGCCCAAATAATAACTGTAAATAATCGGTAGCTGCTTCGGTATTAAATTTTTCGAGTGGTACAATTACGGCAGCTGCACTATTGATAAACACCTGCACGGCACTCACTGGTTTTTGCAATAAGTTAGAAGCTGAGGCTGCTTCTGAAAAAATGGCCTCCCAATTATTTTCCAGTGCACTCCCTTCAAAAGGCCATTCAAAAAATTCAAAAGCCTGCACTGCTTGGTTTCCCATATTAATAAGTGAACAAGCAATATGATTGTTTGAAATATCAAATTGTAATAATTCGGCAGTTGAAGTTAAAGGAACCGACGCTTCCCCATAAAAAGAATATGTTTTTTGAATAGCCATTTGGTTAACTGCTTATTTATGTGCAATAATATAAAAAAAGAAGGTGATTTGAACACACTATTATATAGTAGATTTGCAAACCCTATGTCTAGCAGCCCAAACACGTCCAATTTACAGGTAAACAGCTCGCATAAGCAAATATTATCGATTGCGCTACCCATTAGCGCCTCTATTTTGGTGCCCCAAATTAATTTTATCACCAACAATATCTTTTTGGGTGGATTGGGTCAAGAAGCATTGGGACTTGCTGGTATTACCGGGGTCTTTTACCTCATTTTTGCCGTTATTGGCCATGGCCTCAACAATGGGTTACAATCCCTTATTTCACGCAGAGCCGGTGAAAATAATATTGCAGAAATTGGTAATCTTTTTTCGCAAGGGATTCGTATTGCACTCGCTTTTTCATTATTTGGTATTTTATTAACATGGCTTGTAGTCCCCGCACTTTTTAAATTTGCACTCCACGATCCACTCCTTGTAGATAAAGCAGTTAGCTTTTTAAATATCAGAATTGTAGGCCTCCCCTTATTATTTGTGTATCAAATGCGCAATGCATTACTGGTAGGTACCAATCAAACTAAATACTTAATTATTGGTACTGCTACCGAAGCGGTTACTAATATCTTTTTTGATTACGGATTTATTTATGGAAAATTTGGTTTACCCAATTTAGGTTTTAATGGTGCTGCTTATGCTTCTATTATTTCTGAATTTGCAGGCCTCGCTGTTTTATTTGTACTCATTCATGTAAAAGGAATTAGTAAACAGTTCCAACTTTTTAAATATTGGGCTTTTGATTGGATGAATATTCAACTCATTTTAAAAATTTCTAGTCCAATCGTTTTACAATATGCGATTAGTATTATTAGCTGGGAGTTCTTTTATATTTTAATTGAACACCATGGTGCAAGAGATTTGGCAGTCTCCAATACCATGCGCAATATTTTTGGATTCTTTGGCTGTTTTACATGGGCTTTTGGTGCCACCGCCAATAGTATGGTGAGCAATTTAATGGGACAAAATTTAAATGATCAGGTACCATTAGTCATTAACCGCATTATGATGTGGAGTGCGGGCATGGCCATTTTTGTGTGCATCCTTTTAAATATTTTTCCAACCCAAGTACTTTCTATTTACGGTCAAGGCCCTGCATTTATTGAAGCAGGCATTCCGGTATTACGCATTGTTTCGATGGCACTGGTACTAATGTCAGTGTCTGTAGTGTGGCTGAATTCGGTAACAGGAACGGGCAATACCCGCGTTAACTTATACAGCGAATTTGCAGCCATTATTTTATACTGCAGCTATGTGTACATTGTACTAGAGTACCTCAAATTACCTATTGAGTGGGGCTGGCTCAGTGAAGTTATATACTGGGTAACCCTGTTTATCCCTTCCTTTATTTATATGAAAAGTGGTAGGTGGAGAAAACTAGCCAAGTACTAATTTGTTAACTAGATCGATGTAAGCCCTCATCGCCTCTTCTTTGGACATACCCGCTAATTTTTGCCAAGCATTAAATTTAAACGTCGCAACAAAATCAAAAGCATTTTCTGGCTTGTTGGCATCTGTGGCATCTCCAATGGACCCTTGCTTATATAAAGAATACAAAGAAAGCAGTGTTTCGTTGTCAGGCTTCTCTGTTAAGGTTTTTGTTTTTGCAAATGCTGCTTCAAATTGTTCGTTTAGTTCCATGGTTGTTGATTTATTGGGCGGATGCTAGCATTTTTGCACCTGCTACTTTTAGTGAAATATCTTCAGTTTTTCTGGTGGGAAGTTTTACCATTTTAGTAAGCACTTCAATAACTTTTGTTGGCTGACGCAACTGATCATAAAGTTTTGCAAGCTCTAAATAGGTATTTACAAAATAAGGATCCCCAGTTCTTGCTTTTTCTAAATACAAAACAGCACTATCAATACTTCCTTCGGGCAATCCTCCATACATAAGTTTTACAGCCGCCTTTTTTACAAGGTTTAAATTGGCCATTTCCATATGCCACTTGCCTAGTGTAAAGTTTGCTTTGGCATGACCCGGATTAATCGCAAGTGCTTCGTCGGCATAAATTTTTGAATTGCGCACGCACTCAATTAATTTTTTATTGCCGGGTTGAATTTCAGAAAGTTTAGCCTGTGTTAATGCCATTACATAAGCAGCTTCTGCATTTTTCGGATTCGCACTGTATGCACGTAATGCATATGCACCTGCCGATGATAAAAATAAATTTTTCGACTTCGCATCTTTTTCATTAAAGCCTGCAAGCATAGTAGAGAGCTCTGCTGCCCTCACCAGCGCGGTTAAATTTGCGGGGTCTTGACCTAATACTAATTTATATTTTTCTAATGCTTCAATTTCTTTTTGAGAGCGTTCTAATTGTAATCCTTCCTTTAATAAGGTAGCAATATCCTGTGCATGTGCGCTGTTAAAAAATACGCCAAAACAAACTGCTACAAAAAAGATTAAATTTTTCATGGCAACAAATCTTTACGGTTTAAAGTTAAACCCACAGCAACAGAACCTACCATACCTGCAATAGGTGGCACCATTTTTTGAATGTGAATTGAAATTTCTTGTGCAGAAGAAAACTGCTTAAAAACAGCTAAGGTAAAATTAGCTGCAACGGTTTCAAGTAGTGGCGTAGTCTCCCGCATTTGATTTTTTAAAATAGAAAATACGGCTCCATAATCGATGGTGTCAGACAAATTTGTGATGGGAAAACTACTGGGCGTATATACAACGGTTACGTTGATCTTAAAAGTATTGCCTACTAATTTTTCTTCCTCAAATAACCCATGATAACCATGTAATAAAACATCAACTAAATGTATGGTTTGGGTCATAACTAAAAATTAAGCCAATCCTTCTGCTGTTAAATAACGTTCTGCATCCAGTGCTGCCATACAACCGCTACCAGCAGCTGTAACTGCTTGTCTGTAATTTTTATCTTGCACATCACCTGCGGCAAATACCCCCGGAATATTTGTTTTGGTTGTACCCGGAATAGTTGTAATATATCCGGTTTCATCCATTTCAATAAAGTCTTTAAATATTTTGCTATTAGGCTCATGACCAATGGCAACAAAAAATCCAGAGATTGGAATTTCTTGAGTGTCGCCGGTTTTATTATTTTTAATGCGTACGGCTTCTACTTTTTGTGCACCTAAAATTTCGTCGGTATCGGTGTTCCAGTATACTTTGATATTGGGTGTATTTAAAACACGGTCTTGCATCACTTTACTTGCACGCATTTGCTCTCTTCTCACAAACATATGAACCGTAGTACATAGTTTAGATAAATACACCGCTTCTTCTGCGGCAGTATCACCAGCACCTACTATTGCCACTTCTTTTCCTTTAAAGAAAAATCCATCACAAACGGCGCAAGCACTTACCCCAAAACCATTTAAACGCTGTTCGCTTTCGATGCCTAACCATTTTGCAGAAGCACCCGTAGAAATAATAACTGTATCTGCGGCAATCCATTTTTCTTCATCAATTTCTACTAGAAAAGGACGCTTACTAAAATCAACTTTGGTAGCCATACCATATCTGATATCGGCACCCATTCTTTTGGCTTGCGCCTCAAAATGCACCATCATTTCTGGTCCTTGAATACCATCTGGATAACCCGGATAATTTTCTACTTCGGTAGTAATGGTTAATTGACCACCGGGCTGAATACCTTGGTATAAAAGAGGCTTCATGTTAGCACGTGCCGCATAAATTGCAGCTGTATAACCCGCCGGGCCAGAACCTATAATTAATACGTGTACTTTTTCTGAAATTTCTTGAGACATAAACTTCTATTTTACAAAAAAGCCCCAACAATAATTACTTGCAGGGGCTTTTCATTTATTATTTTTAATTAGCCCAAATAAGCTTTTAATGCATTGCTATAACGCGCTTTTTGCAAACGTTTAATAGCACGCTCTTTAATTTGTCTAATACGTTCTTTGGTTAAATCATATTTCATACCAATTTGCTCAATGGTTACACCATTTTCGCCATCAAGTCCAAAATATGCATTTACAATTTCTGCTTCACGAGGGCTCAACGATTTTAAAACGCGTCTGATTTCTTCACGTAAAGAGTCTTTCATAACGTCTTCATCGGTATCATCAGAACCTTCTAATAAATCACCCATCGCAACATCTTCTGCTTCGTGCACTGGTGCATCAAGTGAAGTGTGACGTGTATTAGATTGGAAAATATTATTGATTTCTGTTTCAGACATTTCTAAAATTTCCGCTAACTCCTCGGTAGAAGGTTCGCGCTCATGCTCTTGCTCAAATGCCATGTAAGCTTTGTTGGCCTTGTTGTAGGTACCAATTTTATTTTGAGGCAAACGCACCAAACGACCTTGCTCAGCTAATGCTTGTAAAATAGATTGACGAATCCACCACACTGCATAAGAGATAAATTTAAAACCTTTGGTTTCATCAAAACGTTGCGCAGCTTTGATAAGACCCAGGTTACCTTCGTTGATTAAATCAGACAAAGACAAACCTTGGTGTTGGTATTGTTTAGCCACCGAAACCACGAAACGTAAGTTGGCTTGCACCAATTTATCGAGTGCACGTTGATCTCCCATTTTAATGCGTTGCGCCAAAGTTGTTTCCTCTTCTGGCGTAATCATTGAAATTTTAGAAATTTCCTGAAGGTATTTTTCAACTGCTTGTGAGTCACGGTTGGTAATCTGTGTAGCGATTTTGAGCTGCCTCATGCTGTCTTACAATTAGTTCTTTGAATAGCTTATAAAGTGAGCGAAGATACAAAATTGAGCTACAAAAACCGCATAAAATGTCGATTTTATTACGGTTTGTAATCTTATCTTCGCAACCATGATAGACTTTAGGTCCGATACAGTAACAAAACCAAGTGCCAAAATGTTGGCGGCCATGTCAAGCGCCCCTGTAGGAGACGATGTTTTTGGCGAAGATCCTACCGTAAATGCCCTTGAAAAGTTAGCTGCTAATATGTTTGGTATGGAAGCTTCCCTATTTTGTCCGAGTGGCACGATGACCAATCAACTAGCTATCAAGTGTCATACCCAGGCAGGCGACGAAGTTATTTGTGACGAATTATCCCATATTTACCAGTACGAAGGTGGTGGAATCGCCTTTAACTCGGGGGCTTCAGTAAGGTTATTGAGGGGAGACAGAGGCCGAATTACTTCAGATCAAGTGGCTGCTGCCATCAATCCAGACGACATTCACAAACCGCCTACTACCCTTGTCTCATTAGAAAATACAGTAAATAGAGCAGGTGGGAGTATTTATCAACTATCTGATATTAAACTAATTAAAGAGGTTTGTTCAACTAAAAATTTAAGCTTACACCTAGATGGTGCAAGACTTTTTAATGCACTTGTCGCCACAGGTGACTCCCCAAAAGCATACGGTGAGACATTTGACAGTATCAGTATTTGCCTCAGTAAAGGACTTGGCGCCCCTATTGGAAGTTTACTGTTAGGCAACCAGGCATTTATTAAAAGAGCAAAACGGTTTAGAAAGGTTTTTGGAGGCGGTATGCGCCAAGCTGGCTTTATTGCAGCAGCCGGAATTTATGCCCTTGAACATAATGTGGAGCGTTTGGCACAGGATCATGCTCATGCCAAGCAGTTAGCTGCTGCCCTATCTGAACTTGATTTTGTAGGAGAAATACTTCCCGTAGAAACCAACATTATCATATTTGAGGTAAAAGGTAGGTACACTGCTACCGAACTTATTAAGATATTACAACCATTCAACATATTTGCCTTTACGGTGTCGGATCACCAAATTAGATTTGTACTCCATTTAGATATTACCCCAGCTATGGTAGAAGAAACGATAGCTGTATTACATAAATTATAGAATTGAAGCGACATGTTACCCAGAATTAACCCAACAAGCACACAGGCTTGGTTTGTACTACAAAAACATTATGAAGAAGAAATGAACCGCAGACATATGCGCGATTTATTTGCTTCGGATCCAGAAAGATTTAAAAAGTTTTCGATTACCCTAGGTGACATCCTTTTTGATTATTCTAAAAACATTGTCAACGAAAAAACTCTTAAGCTGCTATTGCAACTCGCCGAGGATTGTAATGTTAAGCAGGCCATTGCCGAGCAGTTTGCTGGTGTGGCTATCAACGAAACAGAAAATAGAGCCGTTTTACATACCGCCCTCAGAAGCTTTGACGCTAGCCCAATTTTGGTAGATGGCACAGACATTAAGCCGGGTATTCAAAAAGTGAGAGCACAAATGGAGGCTTTTTGTGCGGCTATTCACAGCGGATCGCACAAGGGTTATACCGGAAAAAAAATAAAATACATTGTAAATATTGGTATTGGCGGAAGTGATTTGGGTCCTGTAATGGTTACTGAAGCATTAAAACCATACTGGGTAGAAGGTATTCAAACCTACTTTGTTTCCAATGTAGACGGCACCCATATTGCAGAAACATTAAAAAAAGTAACGCCCGACGAAACCTTGTTTTTAATCGCTTCTAAAACATTTACCACCCAAGAAACCATGACCAATGCCAATACGGCACGTGATTGGTTTTTAGAGTATGCTACCGATCAAAAACACATCGCCCTTCATTTTGCGGCATTAAGTACCAACGAAAAAGCAGTAACAGCATTTGGTATCGACACAAAAAATATGTTTGAATTTTGGGATTGGGTTGGTGGCCGTTACTCTTTATGGAGTGCCATTGGATTATCCATTGCACTCACCATTGGCTATAACAATTTTGAACAATTATTAAAAGGCGCTGAGGCAACAGACAAGCACGTGTCTTCTACCCCATTTGATAAAAATATTTCGGTACTGATGGCGCTTATTGGCATTTGGTACACCAACTTTTTTGGTGCACAAAGTGAAGCCATTTTACCATACGATCAGTACATGCACCGCTTTGCTGCCTATTTCCAACAAGGTAATATGGAAAGCAATGGTAAAAGTATTGATAGAAGCGGCAATCCTGTTAACTATGCAACGGGCCCTGTTATTTGGGGCGAACCAGGCACCAACGGGCAACATGCTTTTTACCAACTCATTCACCAAGGAACTTTGTTAATCCCTGCCGATTTTATAGCGCCAGCCAATTCTCATAAGGCTATTGGTGACCACCATGTTAAATTACTCTCTAACTTTTTTGCACAAACAGAAGCCTTATTAAATGGTAAATCTGAAAATGAAGTGATGGTAGAATTTATGAAAACGTCGATGGATGAAAAAGATGTAAAACGTTTAACACCATACAAAGTTTTTGAAGGTAACAAACCCACCAACTCTTTTTTATTAAAAGAAATCAATCCATTTACTTTAGGTTCATTAATTGCACTTTACGAACACAAGATTTTCATACAAGGTGTTATTTGGAACGTCTTTAGTTTTGATCAGTGGGGCGTAGAACTTGGTAAGCAACTTGCTAATAAAGTATTACCTGAATTAGAAAACAACGATACCATTAGTTCACACGACGCTTCTACCAACGGACTTATTAATGCGTACAAGGCTTTTAGAAATGGACATTAATATAACGCCCATAGCACCGGAACACAACAAAGCGCTTGCTACTATTATTAGAGCAGCACTTGAAGAGTTTGGTGCCAACAAGCCTGGTACCGTTTACTTTGACGATAGTACCGATCATTTGTATGAACTGTTTACAAGTGAGCCGCAAAGCTTTTATTTTGTAGCGCTAGAAGGTAATACTGTTTTGGGTGGCGCTGGTATTTTTCCAACCGAAGGACTTGGTGATACAACTTGTGAACTTGTAAAAATGTATTTAACACCAACTGCACGCGGAACAGGACTTGGCAAAAAATTAATTGACACTTGCTTAGCAAAAGCAAAAGCCATGGGCTACACACAGGTGTACCTAGAAACCATGCCCGAATTAAAAAAGGCAGTTAGTGTGTACGAAAAATTTGACTTTACGTACTTAACAGGCCCAATGGGAAATTCAGGTCACAATGGTTGTGACATTTGGATGATTAAAACTTTGTAAAAAAAATTACTGCAAATAATTACCACTTATCTACCTCTTCGGTACTTAAGTTGTCGCCAGCACTAACATCCGGCTTAGGAGCTGGAGCAGCAGGTGTTTCTTCAACTGCAGGAGCCGCGGGTGCAACTGGTGTTTCAGATGCTATAGAAGTTTGAGGTGCAGCATGTGTGTATCCACCCTCTTGTCCTTCACCCTCTTCATACTCATGGTTAAAAGCATCAAAATCAAAATCAGGCATTAAATCAGTTTTCACATAATCAACAGCCTCACCTAGTGCTTTAACAAATTTGTTGAAGTCTTCTTTGTATAAAAATATTTTGTGACGGTCGTAGCCAGAATCATCGGCACGCTTTCTACTTTCTGTAATTGTTAAATAATAATCACTACCTCTTGTTTCTCTTACATCAAAGAAATAAGTTCTTCTTTTTCCAGCTTTAATTCTCTTGCTGTAAACACTTTCCATTTTCCTATCGTTGTTCTCGTACGCCACAGTTGTAAGTTTTAATTTTTTAGATAAATGATGCTTAAACAAATATAAGATTGTTTGGGAACAAGCAAAATTTTAGAAAAAACTATGAATAAGATGTGAAAAACGCCCATTTAAAAGGCTTAATCATCGTTTTCGGTTCGCTGTAAACGGTACAATTCGGCGTAATAGCCCTGAGCCTGCAATAGAGATTCATGGGTACCCATTTCTAGAATACGCCCCTCTTCTAAAACCACTATCTTATCAAATTGAAGTACCGAGAAAATGCGGTGTGTAATAACAATAGCTGTTTTTTGGTCTAAAAAGCCTGCTAAATTGTTTAAAATTTTATGCTCTGTTTTGGCATCCACGGCGCTTAAACAATCATCTAAAATGAGTAATTCGGGGGTTTTTAAGAGTGCTCGCGCAATAGAAATACGCTGTTTTTGGCCTCCACTTAACGTAACCCCTCTTTCACCAATGAGCGTATCATATCCTTTTTCGAAGCCTTCAATTTCATGGTTTACGGAGGCTAATGATGCCGCTTTTTTTACAACATCAATACTTACTGGCTCTTTGCTTCCAAACGAAATATTATCGGCAACAGTATCACTAAATAAAAACACATCTTGTTGCACATAACTAATATGGTTGCGAAGTGCTTGAACATTAAACTGCGGCAGCGGAATTCCACCCATGCTAATTTGCCCCGATGTAGGATCGTAAAAACGAAGCAGTAACTGAGCAAGTGTCGTTTTACCTGAACCTGTTTTACCAAGTACCAAAACTTTTTCTCCTGCGTTAATCGTTAACGAAAAATTAGAGAGCGCTTTAATACCGGTATGATTGTAAACAAAATTTACATTGTCAAAAACAATGGATTGACCCGCCTGTGGTTCGAGCGCATTACTTGGTGAAGACACCGCTTCTTTAATATCTAAAAACTCGTTGAGTCTTTTTTGAGAAGCCGCTGCGCGCTGAATCATACTCGCCGTCCACCCAATAGCACTTACTGGAAAAGTAAGCATGTTAATATAAATGACAAACTCTACAATCACACCTACTCTACTAGGATCTTGCAAAGCTTGCAACCCTCCTAAAAAAATAGTAACCACCGTACTAATTCCAATGAGTAACGCCATCGAAGGAAAATAAATAGATTCTACCTTGGCTAAATCGATGGCATTTTTTTTATAGTCTTCGCTATTTTTTTCAAAAAAAGAGAGCATTGCTTTTTCTTGCACAAAAGATTTGATAACCCGGATACCTGCATAGGTTTCTTGTGCATTGGTTGTTAAATTTGACAACAGCCCCTGAATTTTTTCACTCTTTTTATTGATGATACTGTTAACAAAATAAATGGTAATAGCAAGTATGGGAAGTGGCGCTAACACATACAGCGTAAGGGTTACATCCTTTTTAAGCATGTAATAAAGCGCAAGACCTATAAGGGTTACTAAATTTATTAAATACATAATAGCAGGTCCTGTATACATACGCACACGGCTTACATCTTCTGTAATACGACTCATTAAATCGCCAGTGTTATGCGTTTTGTAAAAACCTGCGTCTAGTGCTTGGTACTTTGCGTATACTTCGTTTTTTTGATCGTACTCAATATGCCTACTCATTACAATAATGGTTTGGCGCATAAAAAATAACATCACGCCTCTAAATATTGCCAATAGTAAAATTGTAACACTGCAAATGGCCACGAGTTTAGCAAAACTCATTTGCTGGGTATCCAACCAATCAATTAAAATATTAACCAGGTAACTATGGGTTTGGATATGTTTAATTTTGATGGCACCAGGTAAATTTTGTTGTACCTGACTCACCACATAACCGGTAATTTGTGGAGCAATAACAGCAAAAAAATTAGAGAGTACCACAAATAAAGTGCCCAGTAAAAACCGCTCTTTATACTTCCACAAATATTTATTGACTGCTGCTAATTCTTTCACGAACCTTTGGTTGATTTATTTGCAAATGTATGATGGAGAACTTGATTCAATCAATTACTTTTGCAACATGCTTTCCAAACAAGAAAAAGACTTTGTAGACTATTGGGCCAAAAACAGAATTGCCGAAAAAACGAGCAAGCGTCCTTTTTTAATTGGCCTTTCGGCAGGACTTGTATTTGGATTCGTGGTGCTTGTTGTACTTTATTCTGGCTGGTATACAAGGGCTAATATGCAGGCCAATAGTAAATTAAACGGGTTCGTATTTTTTGCAGGTATTTTAATCGTTTCCTTTTTTATGGCCTATTTATACCGCAGCTTTAGTTGGGAAAACAGAGAACAGCAGTATAAAGAGCTAATGGCTAAGCAAAAGCGTGAAAAC
This sequence comes from Sediminibacterium sp., assembly GCA_044361485.1. GTDB lineage: Bacteria > Bacteroidota > Bacteroidia > Chitinophagales > Chitinophagaceae > Sediminibacterium. The sequence continues at coordinate 9,216 of JBIKIS010000011.1, read as the reverse complement.
CCCCAATCTTAATCCCTCCCAAGATTTTTAAGGCACGTGGCCTTTATCTCATTAAATTTGTGATTATTCTATAAAATGTATTTATGAAAAGAAATGTATTGTTGGCTTTTTTAATAGCCCCACTTTTATTTACCGCCTGCGGAAAAACAAATACTGAATGTGTTCCTGCTACAGTTGCTTCTGAAAAAGCGGCCATGGTTGCCTATTGTACGGCTAATAATATTACCTATACCGAGCATGCAAGCGGTATTTTATACGAAATTATGTCTCCAGGACTAGGCGCACAGCCTACCCTAACCAATACAGTTTCAACTGTTTACACCGGAAAGTTGTTAAATAATACGCAATTTGATGCAAGTGCTAATCCGGTAAGTTTTTTATTAAGTGGTGTAATTAAGGGCTGGCAAATAGCTATTCCACTCATTAAAAAAGGTGGCCGTATTAAAATGGTGATTCCTTCTTCATTAGCCTACGGTTGTAATGGTTCTGGGTCAATTGCGCCCAATAGTCCACTTTATTTTGAGGTAACCCTTACGGATGTTAGATAAATAATTGATTTTTAATACTTTAGATGAAAAAAGCGGTGTTTAGGCCTATATTATAGGCATTCCCCTATCTTTGCCGCTCTAAAAAAATATGTAAACCCTTACCCATATGCAACTGAAAGGTTTAGTTAGATTCTTTGCGATAGCGCTGATTTTGATTTGTTTATACCAGCTATCATTTACTTGGTTTGTTCGTAGTCACGAAAAAGCAATGGATGAAAAAGCACAGGCTTGGATGAAAAGATTTCCAACCCCAGAACAGCAATATCCAGGTGATAAAGAAAAGCAAGCAATTTATGCTGATAGTTTAGCAGAAGTTAAAAAGGAAAGAGTACTTCGTTTATTAGATAGTACCAAAGAAACCAAATTAGCTTTTGGTCTTGTAACCTACCGCAGTGCTAAAGAAAGTGAGTTGATGCTTGGTCTTGACTTACAAGGTGGTATGAGTGTAACCATGGAAGTTGGCTTAGATGGTTTAATTAAATCATTAGCAAACTATACCAAAGACGCCAACTTTAATAAAGCATTAGATAACGCTGTTGCGCGCAAAGCTAACAGTGGCGCTAACCTTATTACTTTATTTGAAGAAGAATATAAGAAAGTAAACCCTACAGGTAAACTAGCTCCTTTCTTTGCTGCACGCAGTAATGGTAAAGTAAAATTTGATGCTACAGATAATGCAGTGAACGAATATTTAACCGCTCAAGCAACAGCTGCGTTTAATAATACCTACCGCATTTTACGTACGAGAATTGACCGTTTTGGTGTTGCTTCTCCAAGTATCAATCCTGATCCAGCAAAAGGTATTATCAACATTGAATTAGCAGGTGTAAATGATAAAGAGCGTGTACGTTCTTACTTACAATCTACTGCAAACCTTCAGTTTTTTGAAGTATATACTTTTGAAAGCACCGACTTACAAAATGGTATTGTTGCTGCCGATAAAGCAGTACAAGACATGCTAGAAGGCGCGCCAGCCGTTAATGACACAGCTGCTGTTAAAGACACAGCTGCTAAAAAAGCAACGGCTAAATTAAAAGATAGCGCTAATGCAAACCCAATTGCACGTTTAGTTCAGTTTACACAACCATACAACGATGGTGCTGGTAAAACTGTTTTCCCTGCTGCTATTGGTTATATTCAATCTAAAGACACTGGTACCTTAAATAGTTATTTAAGACTTGATTTTGTTAAAAACAAATTCCCTGCCAACCTACAATTCATGTATGGTAAAGCAGAAGCAAGTACCGATCCTAAATTCAAAGACATCCTTACTTTATATGCAATTAAAACACTAGACAATGGTCAGGCCGAATTAGAGGGCGATCATATTTCTAGCGCTTCTCAAGACTATGACGAGCGTGGTAAAATTGCAATTAAAATGAACATGGACAAAGTAGGTACCAACTTGTGGGCTAAAATGACCACTAAAAATGCTGGTAAACCTATTGCTATTGTACTTGATAATTTCGTGTACTCTGCACCAAATGTTAATGAGCCTATCACTACAGGTAACTCTCAAATTAGTGGTAGCTATTCATTAAAAGAAGCACAAGATTTATCTGAAATATTAGAGAGCGGTAAATTACCGGCGCCTGCTAAAATTGTTCAAGAACAACAAGTAGGTCCTACCCTTGGTAGAGAATCTATTATGGGTGGTGGACTTTCATTCTTTATTTCTTTCTTGGTAATTTTTGCCCTCATGCTACTTTACTTTAATACAGCAGGATGGGTTGCAAACATTGCACTTATCTTAAACTTATTATTTACTGTTGGTATTTTAAGTGCCCTTGGATTTACATTAACTGCACCAGGTATTGCCGGCTTGGTTCTTACCATTGGTATGGCTGTAGATACCAACGTACTTATATTTGAGCGTATTAAAGAAGAACTTACAAAAGGTAAGAGCTATCCACTTGCTGTAACAGATGGTTATAAAAGATCATTAGCACCAGTACTAGATGGTCACATCACTACCCTATTAACAGCTATCATATTAGCATACTTTGGACTTGGTCCAGTACTTGGTTTTGCTACCACTCAAATCATTGGTATTTTATTATCATTGTTTTGTGGTATCCTAGTTTCAAGATTAATTACAGACTGGTACACCAATAAAAATAGACACCTCGAATACTTTACAGGTATTTCTAGATCTATCTTCCAAAAAGCACAATTCAAGTTTATCGAATACCGCAAATTTGCGTACGGTTTATCTGCTGTGATTTTTGTATTAGGTGTTGCGAGTTTCTTTAATGGTTTTGACGAAGGTGTTGAATTTGCAGGTGGCCGTAGCTATACTGTTAAATTTGACAAACCAGTAAATGTTGAAGAAGTTAGAAATGAACTAAAAGCAGTATTTGGTGAAGCACCAATTATTAAAACGGTGAATTCTAACAACCAACTAAACATTACCACTTCTTACAAAATCAAAGAAACTGGTAACAACGTAGATTCACTTGTAGAAAAAATGTTGTTTACAGGTCTTGCAAAACAATTACCTGCAAACGTTACATTCTCTGAATTTGAATCAACGTACAAGCAAAGTTCTCAAACGGTATTACCTACCATTTCTGACGACTTAAAAGCAGGTGCTACCAAAGCAACCGTGATTGCAATGATGGTAATTTGCTTATTCATCTTTGTTCGTTTTAGAGATTGGAGATATTCTTTAGGAACTGTTTTCGCCCTTATGCACGATGTGTTTGTAACACTTATCATATTTAGCTTTGCACGTACCATTGTACCGTTCCCGCTAGAAATTGATCAGCACTTTATTGCTGCCGTGTTAACCGTTATTGGTTTTAGTATGAACGATACTATCATTGTATACGACCGTATTAGAGAAGATAGCAGATTGCACCCTAACTTAGACAATCATACGGTAATCAATAAAGCGATTAACGAAACACTAAGCCGTACCATCATGACTTCATTAACCGTATTCTTAACCATCTTAATATTATTCATATTTGGTGGTGAAGTAACCAAAGGATTTGCCTTTGCAATGTTAGTGGGTGTTATCACTGGTACTTACTCTTCTATCTTTGTAGCAGCTCCAATCTTAGTAGATTTTTCTAAGAACAAAAAGCTAAGCAAAGCAGAAAAAAAATAAGAACCTTATATAAGATTCCATAAAAAAAGCCTCGCACTTTAATGAGTTGCGAGGCTTTTTTGTGGCAAAATTTTGTGTATTGCGCTGAATATGATGTAGCGCTAGACGATGTTGATTTAAACTGCAAATGATGTACCACATCCGCAAGTTTTACTTGCGTTGGGGTTGCTAAAAGTAAATCCACGGCTATTTAATCCACCCTGCCAATCTACTTCCATACCAAAAAGGTAAAGCTGATGGCTATTGTTCATAATACACGCAATGCCTTCTATTTCAAAATGCGTATCTTCTGGTAAGGGCAAGTCAAAACCAAGTACGTAGGTCATACCGCTGCAGCCACCCCCTTTAACGCCAATTCTAAGGCGCTGGTTGGTGTCAAACCCATCTTCTGCCATAAGACGCTTGATTTCCACGATGGCACCCGCTGTTAGGGTTACTGGAGCCGTTTGTGTTATTGTTGAGCTAGACATAGTATCTAATTTTGTGCAAAGCTACTAAGAGCAGCTCAGATTGCCTTATTTTTGGTAAAATTTACAAGATGCTTGACACATCAACCGTATTAACTGTTGTCATCGCCGTTATCATTGGCTTATTTATAGCGGTTCTCATTTACCTGCAACAAAAAATTGGTGTGGCCACCAAATCCATCGATAAGGATACCAAAATTTTAAAACTACAAGCCTACGAAAGATTAATACTTCTTGCCAACCGTATTTCGATTCCTCATTTAATTACCCGGCTTCAAAATGATGGCAAAAGTAATTCAACCCTTTCTGCCACCGATCAACAACTACTTTTAGTGTCAACCATTAAAGAAGAGTTTGAACACAATGTAACCCAACAACTTTATGTGTCAAAAATAGCTTGGGATGCAGTTACTAATTTTAAAGAAAAAAATATACTTCTCATTCATCAAGCGGCGGCAACACTTCCAGTGGGATCTAATGCTGGAGAACTCAATAGATTACTCATTAGTTTTTTGGGAAGCGACCCAGCTGGAGATATGCACCAACTGGTAACTGAGGTTTTAAGTGTAGAAGTAAAACAAATATTGTAATGAGTACGCCAAACAATAAAAAAACAGATAGCGGTATTGCCATTAAAACGGTATACAACGCTTCAGATATTGCGGATAATAAACAAGCGCTAGAAAATTTACAACCTGGTGAATTCCCTTACACGAGAGGCGTTCAGCCAGATATGTACCTAGGTAAACTTTGGACAATGCGCCAATATGCCGGTTTTTCTACCGCCGAAGAAAGCAATAAGCGATACCATTATTTATTATCGCAAGGTGTGATGGGGCTTAGTGTAGCTTTTGATTTACCAACCCAAATTGGCTATGATAGTGACCATGAATTAGCAGATGGAGAAGTAGGTAAAGTAGGCGTTGCCATTGATAGTATCGAAGACATGGAAATTCTTTTTAATGGTATCGACCTAGAAAAAGTAAGCACTTCCATGACCATCAATGCTACTGGTTTTATATTATTGGCGTTTTATGTGGCGCTCGCTAAAAAACAAGGTGCCGATTTAAATAAACTTACAGGCACCATACAAAATGATATTTTAAAAGAATACGCAGCAAGGGGCACTTATATTTATCCGCCTAAACCTTCGATGCGTATCATCACGGATATTTTTGAATGGTGTAGTAGTAACGTTCCAAAATGGAATACCATTTCTATTTCGGGCTATCATATTAGAGAAGCTGGCAGCACGGCGGTGCAAGAAATTGCATTTACACTAAGCAATGGTAAAGCCTATGTAAAAGCGGCCATCGAAAAAGGAATGGACATCAATGTTTTTGGTAAACGACTCTCCTTCTTTTTTAATGCACACAATAATTTATTTGAAGAAGTAGCAAAATTTAGAGCAGCACGTACCATGTGGGCTAGCATTATGAAAGAACTTGGTGCTACAGATCCTAAAGCACTCATGCTTCGTTTTCATACACAAACTGGAGGTGCTACACTTACTGCGCAACAACCACTTAATAATATTAGCCGCGTAACCATTCAAACCCTTGCCGCTGTTTTAGGTGGTACGCAAAGTTTGCATACCAATGGATACGACGAAGCCCTAAATTTACCTACCGAAGAAGCAGCACGTATTGCCTTAAGAACCCAACAAATTGTTGCTTTTGAAAGTGGTGCACCAGACACTGTTGATCCGCTAGCTGGAAGTTATTTTATTGAAAGCTTAACTGCAGAGGTAGAAAAAAAGGCCTGGGAACTCATTGCTAAAATAGACGCCATGGGTGGCAGTGTTGCAGCCATCGAATCTGGTTTTATGCAAGACGAAATTGCTAAGAGCGCTTATGCGTATCAAAAAGAAATTGAATCTGGTGAAAAAATCATTGTTGGCGTAAACAAATTTACCATCGATGAAGCCCCTACTAATATTGCATTTAAAATAGATGATAGTATTAGACAGGTTCAAATAGAAAAAATAAATACCCTCAAACAAAATAGAGACAACACTAAAGTTGTAGCTTGTTTAGATGCTATTACAACCGCAGCAAAAGGCACTGATAACATCATGCCACTAGTGGTTGAAGCGGTAGAAAACAAAGCCACCCTTGGTGAAATTTCAAATGCCTTAAGATTGGTGTTTGGAGAATTTTAAAAATTAAAAACAACCCTCATGAAAAATATTTTATTAAGTACTTTATTTGTAGGAAGCTCTTTATTAGTTAGTGCGCAAAAAAAACAAGTAGTACAGGCGCCTACCCCTCCTGCTAATTACTTACAACTGGTAAAAGATATAACGCCGCAGTTAACTACTTGGCGTAGACATTTTCATGAAAACCCAGAACTCAGTAACCGTGAATTTAATACTGGTAAATACATAGCAAGTTACATGCGCTCTATTGGTTATGAGGTAAAAGAAAACGTTGCAAATACGGGTGTGGTAGCCATTTTAAAAGGTGGCAAACCTGGTCCTGTGGTGGCGCTAAGAGCCGATATTGACGCATTACCAGTCACCGAAAGAAACAGCTTACCCTTTGCCTCTAAAGTTGTTACCGAATACAATGGTCAAAAAGTTGGGGTGATGCACGCATGTGGTCATGACGCACATACTTCTATTTTAATGGGCACAGCAACCGTACTTAAAAAAATGAAAGCCGACGTTCCGGGCACAGTTGTATTTTTATTTCAACCCGCCGAAGAAGGCTCTCCAGAAGGTGAAGAAGGTGGTGCGCAACTTATGATTAAAGAGGGTGTTTTGGAAAATCCTAAAGTTGATGTTGTTTTTGGTATGCATATAAAATCTGAAGTACCTGTTGGAGAAATTCAGTACAAGCCTCAGGGCTTTATGGCTTCTTCTGATTGGATTAAAATTGTAGTAAACGGGAAAGGTGCACATGGTTCAAAACCATGGACTGGCGTGGATCCAATTGCAGCATCGGCACAAATTATTCAGGGACTTCAAAATATTGTGAGCAGACAAATGGAACTTACCAAAGCACCTGTTGTTATTACCATTGGTGCTATTCATGGAGGTGTAAGAAACAATATTATTCCAGAGTCTTGTGAAATGATAGGTACCTTAAGAACCCTAGACCCTGCTATGCAAAAAGAATTACACGAACGTATTAAAAACACCGTTAAACATATTGCAGCGAGCGCTGGCGCAACTGCAGATGTTACTATTAGTACCAAAACACTGGTTACCTATAACGATCCTGCACTTGTAAAACTTACCGTTCCTTTTTTAGAAACAGCAGCTGGTAAAGGCAACGTGAAAGAAAGAGATTGGGATACGGGTGCCGAAGACTTTTCATTTTTTGGTGAAAAAACACCTGCGTTTTTCTTTTATTTAGGTGCCATGCCAAAAGGTATGAAACCATCAGAAGCATCATTACACCATACTCCAGAATTTTTTATTGATGAGTCTGGATTTGATTTAGGCGTAAAAGCTTTTTGTCAATTAGTGTTTGACTACGCGGGCACCAAAAAGTAAACTTCCAATTCGTACCATATTACTTCCTGCAGCAATAGCCAAAGGATAATCGGCACTCATGCCCATACTTAATATGGATGCTGGCTGCTTGTCAAATTGATGCGTTGTAAATAGCCCTTGCAAGTATTTAAATTCGGTAGCTACAAGTTCCTGGTTATCAGAAAAGGATGCCATACCCATTAGGCCCTTAATGTTTACATTGGGCAACTGTTTAGCAGCTTCTAGTGCAGCTGATAATTCATGAGCGTCCATACCAAATTTGGTTTCTTCTTTGGTAATATGAACCTGCAGCAAGCAATCAATGACACGGTTGTTTTTGAGTGCCTGCTTGTTTATTTCTTGTAGTAATTTTAAACTATCCACTCCATGAATGAGATGCACAAATGGAGCAATGTATTTGACTTTATTACTTTGTAAATGACCAATAAAATGCCAATTAATAGTTGATGGTAAAAGGGCCTGCTTATCTACTAATTCCTGCACATAATTTTCTCCAAAATCTCTTTGCCCCTCTTTGTATAAATCTTCAATATCGGAAGCTGGCTTAAGCTTACTTACTGCTACAAGCGTTACCGATTGCTTTACAAATTCTTGTTGTATGGAGTGATACGCTTCTACATTAACTGACATAAAGCCTATTATTTATGCAAAGGTACACACAAGTACCTATTTTCCCATAATAATGCTAGGTTATAAGCAGGACAGCGGTATTCGAACATTGCAAAGGCTAGTTTACTTAGCGGGCGCTTAATAGGACTCGGAAGCATGGACGCCATATTGGCAATAAAAAACGGGTACTTACTTTGTTCGATGGCTGCTTGGTCAGGTGTTTGCGGAGTAGCATTTACATCAACACTATAAGTTCCGCCAAAATGAAATCGAGCAGTATTTAGTAGAATGGCTTCGAGTGGATCCTTGCTAATGGCAAGTAAGGAATCTGTTTGTTTTAGTAAGGTAGGTTTTAATGCAATTAAGGTTTCAATATTTTGTTGATTGCCCGCAGTTAGTAAACGGGCAATATGGTACATAATAATAGCTGGCTTTGCATAATGTGGTGCAATAAAATCGGCCTTTGTTACATGCCAATTTTTATGAATAGCAGTTGTAATAAGTTGTAAAGATGCTGAGTCGGAAGCCGTCCATTGTAAATCATAGGCATTAACAAAACTGAGCACGTTACAAAGTACCGCCATGTCAAAATCGATGGGCATTTTTTTACCAAACCAAGTAGAATAAGCAGGTAAATTTTTAAATGCAGGAAAGGAATTTTTAACTGTCTTTACTTTGGTGTTGGCATACAATTGCATGGTATCATGAACCACTGCTGCCCGCTCTTTGGTAACCTCCTGTGCCCATAATAAAATAACGGTGTCATCAAAATCGTCAGGTAAAGACTGGGATTTATCAAATTTATTGAGCAGTCCTGCATTTGGGAAAATTTGTAGGGTATCGGTGCGCCAAAAATTATAAGTATCTCTCCCACTTATATTTTTAAACAACCCGACAGACGATAATCCATCCTTTACAATTTGCTGAATCAACCCCTGCTGATAAGGCGTACACTGCTTCTGGTACTTTTTGAGTGTATGA
>JBIKIS010000110.1:0-6700 GCA_044361485.1 Sediminibacterium sp. | reverse complement strand
AGGGTTATTAAAGAAACGATCAAAAAAGACTTACCACCCGGATTCCAAAGAAGTGAATTTTTATTGGAACACGGCTTTTTAGACTTCATTGTAGAGCGAAAAAATTTAAAAGAAAAACTAGCTCAACTAGCGGTGCTGTTTAAGGGGTAATATACATCCCATGGCAAACGAAATGAACAACCGGCAGGCTTACTTTAACTACCACATCGAAGACAAATATGTGGCTGGCATTGTTTTGCTTGGCACCGAAGTAAAATCCATTAGAGACGGTAAGTTAAGTTTCAACGACGCCTTTTGTTTGTTTGATGATGGGGAGCTCTGGATGCGCGGACTTTTTATTGCCTCCTACACCCACGGCACTGCCAACAACCATATTGCCGTTCATGACCGCAAACTATTACTCAATAAAAAGGAGTTAAAAAAAATTGAAGGGCGCTTAAAAGAAAAAGGATACACCATTGTACCACTGCGCGTATTTTTTACAGATAAAAATTTAGTGAAAGTAGAAATAGGACTTGGAAAAGGTAAAAAACTACATGATAAACGTGAAACCATTAAAGCCCGCGATGTAGAAAAAGAAATGAAAAGATTTTTAAAATAAAAAAAGACGTTGAAAATTCAACGTCTTTTTTTATGCGGTATTAAAACCAAATTATCCTAGTTTCACTTTTAGGTTTTGATCTAAAGCGTCTAAAAATTCTTCGGTGTATAAATAATGTTCGCCGTGGTTTACTTTATTACCATGGATACAAACCGCCAAGTCTTTGGTCATTTTGCCACTTTCTACCGTTTCAACACAAACCGCTTCTAGTGCACGGCAAAAATTAATAAGCTCCTGGTTGTTATCAAGTATACCCCTAAACTCTAAACCTCTAGTCCATGCAAATATAGATGCAATAGGGTTTGTAGAAGTTGGCTTGCCTTTTTGGTGCTCTCTGTAGTGACGCGTAACAGTACCGTGTGCCGCTTCTGCTTCCATTACTTTACCATCCGGTGTAACAAGTGTAGAAGTCATTAAACCAAGTGATCCAAAACCTTGTGCTACGGTATCAGACTGTACGTCTCCATCATAGTTTTTACAAGCCCATACAAAATTACCGTTCCACTTTAAAGCACTCGCTACCATGTCATCAATTAAGCGGTGTTCGTAAGTGATACCAGCTTCAGCGTATTTTGCTTTAAACTCATTTTGGTATACTTCTTCAAAAATATCTTTAAAGCGACCATCGTATTTTTTAAGGATGGTGTTTTTTGTAGATAAATACAAAGGCCATTTTTTAACAAGCGCTTGGTTAAAACAAGCTCTTGCAAAACCATAAATACTTTCGTCGGTATTGTACATCGCCATAGCAACGCCATCTCCTTTAAAGTTAAATACTTCAAATTCTTGAACCGTTCCATCTTCACCTTCAAATTTCACGGTTAATTTACCCTTACCTTTTGTTACAAAGTCAGTAGCACGGTACTGATCACCAAATGCGTGACGACCAATACAAATAGGTGCTGTCCAGTTTGGAACTAAGCGGGGTACATTGCTACAAACAATTGGCTCTCTAAAAACAGTGCCATCTAAAATGTTACGAATGGTTCCGTTAGGGCTCTTCCACATTTGCTTTAACTTAAACTCCTCTACTCTTTGCTCGTCTGGCGTGATGGTAGCACATTTGATACCAACACCATATTGTTTGATCGCATTGGCTGCATCAATGGTAACCTGGTCGTTGGTTTCATCTCTATATTCCATACCCAAATCGTAATATTTAATATCGATTTCTAGGTAGGGTAAAATTAATTTGTCTTTGATAAACTTCCAGATGATTCGTGTCATCTCATCACCATCCAATTCAACAACTGGATTTGCAACTTTAATTTTTTGTGCCATGGTATTCAATTTAATGTTTTAACGGGCACAAAGGTAGTGATTTATAGGGCATTAAACGTTTACAATTAACACTGGAATGTTCAATTTATGCCTTACCGATTCAATGGTTTCGCCAAAAATATAATCTTTAATGCCATTGTGCCCATGAGCGCCCATCACAAGCATATCTACTTCATTTTCAGTCACAATTTTAACAATGGCGGCTGCTCTATTTTTAAAGCCAAGTGCTGTACTTACCTGGTAACCCCTTGCCACCAATTGTGACTGATAGGCGTTTAATCGCTGTTGGTCTAACCTGGTTTCTTCATCATCACTGGCAGCCCCTAAATAATGAGCACTCACCGATTCTACCACATGAATAAGCACGTAATGACTCCCCTGTTGTCCTTGCGCTAGCGCATGTGCAATTAATTTTTCATCGGCGAGGGTAAAATCTAGTGCAATTCCAATTTTTTGTATGGGCTTCACTGTTAAATTATCTAATGCTGCAATGTCACCATGCATACTTGATACAGGAAGCTTTTTCTTTTTAAAGACTGGATAAAATGTCATGATTAAAAAGAGTACCACAAACCCAAGCAATAATAGTCCAACTGCAAATTTGGCGACAACTGTTGCATCGCTATTCATAAAATCAATAGCTGTATGTAATACCAATCTTCCATTGAGTCCTACTAGAATAAGCGCTACCAACCATGCGGCTATTTGCACCCAGCGCTTGATTACGTATTCACCCATTTTTTCTTTGTCGCTTACAAAATGTATCAGCGGTATCACTGCAAAACCAAGTTGCACACTTAATAGCACCTGACTAAAAACGAGTAAATCGTCTACTTTTCCTTCTCCATAAATACCAATAATAAATACAGCCGGCCCAATGGCAATAAGACGTGTAAGAAGGCGGCGTAGCCATGGATTTAAACGAATTTGCAAATAGCCCTCCATTACAATTTGTCCAGCAAGCGTGCCTGTTACCGTAGAACTTTGCCCGGCAGCAATAAGTGCTACTGCAAATAAAATGGGTGCTAAATGGGTACCAAGTAAGGGTTGTAACAAACGGTGTGCATCTTCGATGCGGGCCACTTCGGTATTACCGGTTTTAAAAAAAACGGTAGCTGCTAGAACGAGTATGGCCGCATTCACAAAAAATGCAGCGTTAAGCGCTACCAAACTATCAATAAAATTATACTTAAGTGCGCGCTTGATACTTTTTGAATCGGCACCAATTTTTCTGGTTTGCACCAGTGCCGAATGTAAATACAAATTATGTGGCATCACAGTAGCACCAATAATACCTACCGCAATGTACAATGATGCATCGGTTAATGGCGTGGGAATAAAACCAGTAGCCACTTCTTTTAAATTAGGATCGGCAATTAAAATTTCAATAAAAAAAGAAACACCAATCGTAGCAACAAGCGCTAAAATAAATGCTTCCATTTTTCTAATGCCATAGCGCTGTAATAATAAAAATAAAAAGGTATCAACAACTGTTATCGCTACACCCCAAATAAGTGGCAGCCCGGTTAACAAATGAAGCCCTATTGCCATACCCACTACTTCTGCTAAATCGGTAGCGGCAATGGCAATTTCCGCTAAAATATACAAGCAAAAATTTACGGCAGCCGGATAAGTTTCTCTATTGGCCTGTGCCAAATCTCTACGGCGCACAATACCTAAACGGGCACTTAAGCTTTGTAAAAGCAAGGCCATTAAATTACTAAGTAATAAAACCCAAATAAGTTGGTAACCAAACTGAGCACCACCTTGCAAATCGGTGGCCCAATTTCCCGGATCCATATAGCCCACACTCACCAAATAAGCCGGACCAAAATAGGCCAGAATTCGGCGCCATCCTTTTCGAGGAAGCGTGGTATCTATAGATTCATGTACTTCGCTTAATGAGGGATTGTTATGCATTGGAAATTTACATTGTTCATTGAATGACAAACAAATTTATGCAATAGTTGGCTCCCAAATACAGCTAACCATACCTGCACATTGTATAAACACGTATTTTTAACTAAATTTATGGCTATGAACAAGTTGCTCGCCGTTTTTATATTAGCAGTGCTAATGGGTTGCTCCAATAAAGCCATAGATTTATCTGGAGAAACAACCATCAAGCCCTCCGACTATGTTAAAGCCTTTGCTCCTATTAAAGGCAATTACACAGCTTCCGATACCGATTTTATAAAAAAAGCAGATACTATAAAAATTGGGGTAAAAGCACTACTTCAATTCATGCCCGATTCGGCGGTACATCAAATGGTGAAAAACGAAAAAAAAGAAACCATTTATCCAGTGGGGATTATTGAAAAAGAAACAGAAAAGTATTTTTTAATCCTTGTAAAAAGTAAAAAAACAGCCAAGCTTTTTGTATACGTCACCGATCAAAAATTAAACTATTTAGGCTACAAAGAATTATTAAATAATGAAAGTAAAGACGCTTATGCGCGCTCTATCTCTATCAACAAAGAGCCCACTTTTGTTATTAGCAAAGAAACCTACTCAAAAGATAAGGAACTTAAATTTTCTAGATCGGGTTGGATATTTAATGCAGGTGCAGGATTTATGATTGTTGTAAATGACAGCAATGAAACACCTGAAAATAATGTTATCATCAATCCACTAGATACTTTACCAAGCCTTGCCAAACTCAGTGGCGACTATACAAGAAATGAAAAAAACTTTATTTCAATAAGGGATGGTAAAGACGCAAAAACTTATTTGTTTTTTATTCATTTCGAAAAAAACAACGCCGATTGTATTGGTGAATTAAAAGGTACCCTAACCCTGTCTTCGCCAACAGCGGGTCAATTTACCCAAAATGGGGACCCCTGCATTATTGATTTTTCTTTTTCTGGTAATACCGTAAGGGTTAAAGAGCAAGGAACCTGTGGCAATCACAGGGGTATTAAGTGCTTTTTTGACGACAGTTTTACCCGAAAAAAGCCTTTGAAAAGCAAAAAAAAGCACAAATAAGACAGTTTACCCACAATTTAATGTGTACAAAGTACATTTTAAATATTTCCCCTATATTGCGAGCCTATTTAAGCACTTAAACTGCCTTTATGTCTTTTACGAATTTTCAATTGCCCTACCAGCCTGCCGAAGAATACAGCAAAAAAGCGGCTTATTTTTCAATGGAATTTGCCATTCACCAACCACTTAAAATATATAGTGGTGGACTTGGATTTTTAGCAGGCTCGCACCTTCGCAGTGCATACGAACTTCGTCAAAACATGATTGGTGTTGGTATATTATGGAAGTATGGCTATTACGATCAAGCGCGTAACCAAGACCAAACCTTACAGGTAACTTTCATGGAAAAGATGTACAGTTTTTTAGAAGATACTGGCATTAAATTTCAAATATTAATTCATGAGCATCCAGTTTGGGTTAAGGTTTATTACCTCAACCCAGAAACATTTAAAAGTGCACCCCTATTTTTATTAAGTACTGATTTACCTGAAAACGATTATATCTCTCAAACCATTACACACCGCCTTTATGATGCCAACGTTGCTACTAAAGTGGCGCAGTTTATTTTACTAGGTGTAGGTGGCGCTAAATTAATTGATGAACTAGGTTTCAATCCTGATGTGTATCACTTAAATGAAGCGCATGGTATTTCTGCTGCCTTTTATTTACTCAATAAATATAAAAGTGTAGAAAAAGTAAGAGAGAAACTCGTATTTACAACCCATACGCCCGAAGAAGCTGGTAACGAAAAACATGACATGTACTTGTGTCACAGAATGAGTTATTTCTGCGGCCTCAGTATCGATGAAGTGCGCAAATTAACAGGCATTACCGACGATTTATTCAATCACTCACTCGCCGCATTAAAATTTGCACGAAAAGCAAATGGTGTGTCTGCACTTCATGGACACGTGAGTAGAGAAATGTGGAAACACTATGAAGGTATTTGCCCCATTATCTCTATCACCAATGCGCAAAACTGGCAGTACTGGGCCGACAAACAGCTCTATAAAGCCATAGACGCCAATGATGATTTTATTTTTGATGACCGCAAAAAGCACCTCAAAAAAAGAGCCTTTGAAATTGTAGCAGATCAAACAGGTAAAAAGTTTGACCCGAATGTTTTAACCATTGTTTGGGCACGCAGATTTGCCGGTTACAAACGCGCAAGCATGCTCACTTATGACATGGATCGTTTTGAAAAATTATTATCCAATAGCAAGTACCCCATTCAAATTATTTGGGCTGGTAAACCATACCCTGTAGACTACCCTGCTATTTCAGAATTCAATGACCTCGTTCAAATTAGTAAGAATTATAAAAATGTAGCCGTACTTATTGGCTACGAATTAGGTTTAAGTAAACGCCTCAAACAGGCTTCAGATATTTGGCTTAACAATCCGCGCGTTCCGCGCGAAGCATCAGGTACCAGCGGTATGACTGCTGCCATGAATGGTGCAGTTAACTTTTCTACAGATGATGGATGGATACCAGAATTTATCAACCATGGTAACAATGGTTTTGTGGTTCCTAAAGCCGATTACGAAAACATGCACCAACACGAGCAGGACGATTATGACCTAAACAAGCTCTACGAAATTTTAGAGGAGCAAATTATTCCTATGTATTACGACAACTATGACACTTGGCGCCAAGTGATTCAAAATGGTATGCGTGATGTACAGGTTCAGTTTGATGCCAACAGAATGGCCAAGGAGTACTACGAGCTCATGTACAAATAAGTTTAACTTTTTAGGCCTACTTTTGTTATAGTACAAAAGATGCCCATGCAACACAAAATTGTCATTGCAATTACTGGAGCCAGCGGTTCTA
>JBIKIS010000010.1:0-24415 GCA_044361485.1 Sediminibacterium sp. | reverse complement strand
TCTTCTATAATTGAACGCTTGTAGAGGTTGGCAATTTTCTTTTTGATATCATAAAAACCTTCACGCGTTTTAATGGTTAGCCCTTTTTTATCTTTTATAACGGTAGGGCTAATAAATGTAGATACATCAGTGGTGGTATTGTATTGTAAACTATCTGTTTTAATGGTGCCATCTGGTTGTACGAGTAATACGTTTTTATAAAAATAAATATCCTTGGTATCGCCGTAGTAATTTCCTTCGGTGCTGGTTAGGGTTGTTTTTTTATTCACTACTTTACCGCCATACAAATAGGTGCCTAGTTTTAGGTTAACGTCGTAGGTTAGGTTTTCGGTGGTGAGGGTGCTTTTTTTATCTGTTAACCTTACTTTTTTTGTAAGTAGTGCCTTTTTTTCGATACCCATATACCTCAAATATTGCGAATAGATATGAACACTATCTGAATCATTGATATGCACATTGCCAAAAGATTCGAGCGTATTGGCTACGGGGTTAATAATGGCACTGTCGGCGTAAAATAGGGTTTTACCCTGTCTCACTTTTACGTGGCCTGCATAAGAAACCAGTTGATTGGTATCGGACTTTTGAAGGTACTGTTTATCTGCTGCTAATATGTACAAGAAGTTTTCTTGGGTGATCCCTTTTGGCTTGCTGGTATCTTTAGCAGCTGTTGGCGTTACTTTTTTTCCGGGTTGTGCAAAAGCCGTGGAAGCTAGTAGCAAGCAACTAATTGTAACATATCGTTTAAGTAAAGCAGCCATTATTGTTTGTTAGAAATAGCAGTATCAACAATAGGGGCAAGGAGCGGACTGCTTTTTTCTTTTTTGCCAAAAACCGAAAACTGAACATATCTTTTAGGATGAACACGTAAGTCGTCTAATAAAGTATTGGCACTTTTTAAACTATTATTTAAGTTGTTGTAAAGGGTTTTGTCATTGATAAGTTTGCCTAAGCTACCTTCATCACTTGCCGCTTTTTTAACAAGTACATTTAAGTTTTCGATCGCTGTTTTTAAATTGCCAATAGTGCCGTTGATATCTGCGGCTGCTAATTTATTGGTTGTTGCTTCTAAGTTAGAGAGGGTAGCAGCAACTTCTTTATTGTGATCTGCTAGGTTCTTCGTTACACTATTAATATTATTTACAGAGCCTGCAATAGCGCCAGACTGTTTATCAAGCATTGATTCAATAGCTGCTGCAGAAACAATTAAACTAGCTGTAGTGGTATTAATATTTGCAATGGCCTCTTGTAAATTGTTTTTTGTATTAGGGTCAAAAATCCGGTTGATATTTTTTAATACACTATCAAGTGATTGAACCGTTACTTTAATTTGATCGGTAACGGGCTCTAATTTATTCATAGCATCATCAAAAAGGCCAATCGCATTTCTTGTAGCAATCGTATCCTGCGGATTCAAGAATTTTGTATTGTTTCCAAGTTTGATTACAATACTAGGTGTGCCTAATGGGTTGTCTTTAATGCTTGCTACCGAGTTAACTGGAATTTTATAGTTTTCATTTAACTTGATCGTTACAAGTATAGAGTGCAAATTAAAGTCGGTGTTTTCAATGTCAATAACACTTCCTACTTGAAATCCATTTACATAAACAGGGTTAGACACCATCAGTCCCTTGGTATCTTCATATTTGGCAAAAATGTAATTACCTGTTTTAAATAATGTTTTACCCTTCAAAAAATTAAAGCCTAAAATGAGTACCGTAATAGATATAGCGGTAAGTGCTCCAACTTTTGATTCGTTCGAAATCTTCATGTAACAAAATTAAGGTTTATTGGCCGCCTACGCCTATCTGATTCTCCAGCGATTTTTTATAAATCCGAACCGATTTGGTGATCACATCGCATATTTCGAGTTGCCCTAACTCGCTATTGAGATAGTCCTCTTCTTCGGGGTTTGAAATAAAGCCGGTTTCAACAAGCACAGCCGGCATGCTTACAGCTTGTAACACCCAAATGCCTTTTTTACGCTGTTGCGCCTGTCTACTTACGCGTCCCACTTTTTGAAATTCTTCTTCTATGGTTAAAGCCAGTTTGGCACTTCGCTGAAAGTATTGCTGCGCCATAATATTAGCTAGCATTTGTTTGGTAGGATCGTTGGCGTCTGTTTGTTTGCGGGCTTCTAGTATTTTTAATGAAACGCTATCAAGGTATTCATCCACACTTTCTCCAGCTGCAGCAACACGTTCATCCGATTTATCTACACCAAAAATAAATGTTTCGGTACCAATCGCTGTGCTAGGTAAACGCGTGATTTTATATTGAGGTACTTGTTTTTTAACTTTCTTTCCTTTTTTACCCTTTACAGAAATTGTTTTATAGCCTACAACCTCTTTAACAGTTCTTGATCCCGCCGAATTCACGTGGATACAAATAAACAAATCACCCTTTAAGCGGTTAGCGATATCTGCCTTTTCAATTACTGAGTTAAATACGTCGGTTTTGCGCGTCATTAAAATTTCAACATCCGGAAGGGCTTGCTTTAATTGTACCTCCAATTTTAACGCTATGGCAAGTGAAATGTCTTTTTCGGTAGAATACCTGCCCCTGGCTCCAATATCTGAACCCCCATGTCCCGCATCAATAATGATCCTTTTGAGGGGTTGTTTTTGGATGGGGGTTGGATTTGGTAATGCAAAAGCCTGAATACTTAACAAAAATGAACCCAGTATGACAGCAATTCTTCTAATCTTCATATCAATTCTTTAAAGGATTTTAGATATAAGTCATTTTACACCTTTCATACACTATTTTTGCTTAGTGAATAGAAGCAAACGACGTAAAATTAACGTAAAAACCGCACCCACTATTGTTGTGGGCATAGTTTTGCTTTTATTAACATTTCAGTGGGAATCGAGGGCCATTTTAAGGCAAAATGCACCTGTTTTTATAGATACCACCATAAAAAAGCCAATTCAGCCTAAAGATAGCCTAGTAAATAAGGCAGATTCTCTTATCAATAAGACGGATACCCTCATATTATCCAAAGATTCAATAGATGCCCCCATCGACTATAATGCCTCCGATTCGGGCGTATTAATTGTTGATACGAGGGAGTTTTTGCTGTATGGCAAGGCCAAAACCAATTACCAAGACCTTAAAATAGAGGCCGCAACGATTCGCTACAACCAGCAGTCAAAAATGGTGAAGGCATACGGAAGCACCGATTCTTCGGGTAAACTAGATAGTAAACCTGTATTTATGCAGGGTGAAATGAAATCGATAAGTGATACCATTTCTTTTAATATGGAAACGGGCAAGGGGCTCACAAAAAACACTTTTTTTCAGGAGGGGGAGATTTTTGTGAATGCCATTAGCCTTAAAAAAATGAATGACAGCGTTGTGTACGCAAAAAAAGCACGTTTTACAACCTGTAATTTAGATACCCCTCACTTTGCTTTTAGAACGGGCCGGATGAAAATCATTAATAACAAACTGGGCATATCTGGTCCTACCTTTCCAGAGTTTGAAGGTGTGCCCATGCCCATAGGTATTCCATTTGGTATTTTCCCATTAAACAGAGGAAGACATTCGGGAATTTTGGCACCTGCATTTACAGCTTCCGAAGATTTTGGTTTAGGTCTCGAAGGTCTTGGTTATTACAAGGTCATCAACGACTATTTGGATTTTACAACAAGGGCCAATATCTATTCTTATGGTGGATGGAATGTGAACCTGAATTCTAAATACATCAAGCGCTATGCATTTACGGGTGGGTTTAACCTGACCCTTCAAAATACCAAGAGCTTAAACAGGTTTGGTGGCACAGGTGATGAGTTCAATCAAAGCAAATCCTTTATGCTCAATTGGAGCCATAGTAGGGATAATAGGGCAAGACCGGGAACTAGTTTTTCTGCCAATGTAAATTTTGGAAGCTCTAGGTTTAATAGATTGCTCCTTAACAATCCCATGCAAAACTTTCAGAACCAATTGAGTTCATCTATCAGCTATTCAAAAGATTGGAGAGGCAAATACAATTTATCGGTGAACGCCAACCACAACCAAAATAACAATTTACGCCTCGTTAATTTACAATTACCAACGGTAAACTTTAACGTGGTAACCTTATATCCTTTTCAATCCAAAGAGCAAATAGGTGCCGGAAAATGGTACGAAAAAATTGGTATTGGGTATAGCGGTAATGTGCAAAATCAATTGTCGTTTTACGATACCGCGTTTAATTTTAAAAGGCTATTAGATACGGCGCAGTGGGGTGCGGTTCATAACATTCCAATTTCTATGTCGCTTCCGGCACTTGGTCCTGTAACTATTAGCCCTAGTATTTCATACGAAGAGCGTTGGTATGGTCAAAGGTTTATAAGGAGCTGGAACAGTGCCAATAAAAAAGTTGATACGGTTAAGTATCGAGGGCTTTTTACCGCACGGCAAATGAGTTTTGGTATTAGTGCAGCTACTCGAATTTTTGGTACTTATACTTTTGGTAAAAACAGTAATATCAAAGGAATTAGACATGAAATGAGGCCTACTGTTTCTGTCAATTATCAACCTGATATGGCTGCGGCATACCATTATAGCACACAAATTGATACTACAGGTAGGCGCTATAGATTTTCGCAGTATGAAGGCGGTGTTATTGGTTCTTTTTCGGAAGGACGTTTTGGAGGCATCGGATTTGGTATCGATAATTTATTGGAGATGAAAGTGCGGGACAAATCAGACTCTACTGCCAAAGACAAAAAAATAAAACTAATTGAAGGATTTGGTATCTCATCTTCGTACAATATGCTTGCCGATAGTTTTAAACTTGGAACATTTAATTTATATGCAAGAAGTACCCTCTTTGAAAAAGTGAATATCAATGCAAGTGCCACACTAGATCCTTACGATGTAGACAAAATGGGCTACCGTTTAAAAACCTATGCTTTTGATCCTAAGGCGTTTAAATTTGGACGTATTACAAGTGGTAGCATTGCAATTTCTACTTCATTTTCAAGTAAATCTAAAGATGGAAAAACAGAAAAAGATAGAGCCATTCCTATCGATCCATTTTTAACCCCAGATGAGCAACAACGTCAGTTGCAATTTGCAAAATCCAACCCAGCCGAGTTTACAGATTTTAATATTCCTTGGACATTGTCTTTCTCTTATTCATTATCCTTTAATAGACAGTTAAAACCTGACTATAGTGGATTTGAAACCAGAACTTTTTCAAGTTTAAACTTTAATGGTGATTTTAGTTTGAGTGAAAAATGGAAAGTGGGTGGCACCGGTTATTACGATGTTTCAATGGGAGGGCTTCAACAATTTAGCATGTTTATTTCTCGCGAAATGCACTGCTGGCAAATGTCAATTAATGTAATGCCAGTTGGTATTTTTAGATCCTTTAATATTACTGTTAATCCTAAGTCAGGTATTTTAAGAGACCTAAAAATTAATAGAAGTAGGGTGTTCTCAAATTCGACCTTCTAATAGCTGTTGGTGCTCGGCGTAATAATTCCACATGAGTTCAAACACTTCTTCCTTGACTTCCTTACTCGTTTTTCCCGCAACAACTACGGGCGGTAAAAAATGCATTTCAATTTTACCGGGCATTAAACAAAAGCTAGGACTAGGCGGTAAAATATTTTTTGAATTAAATAGGATGGTAGGTATGATTCGTTTTTGCGTATCTACGGCCAATCTAAAAGCGCCATCATAAAAACTTTTGAGTGGGTCGCCGGTTCTATTTCTCGTGCCTTCAGGATAAATAAGCATATCTAATCCTACGGCTAAAACTGCTTTCATTTCTTCATAACTCTGTCTTCGGCTCTGGTCACTTCTGCGGTCAACTAAAACGCTACCAAATTTATATACCCATCCAAAAACTGGAACTTTAGAAAAACTAACTTTTGCAATGGTTTTGTTGGCCCTTGGCATAAATGGGGTACTCACCGGAACATCCATAAGTGAGTTGTGGTTGCATACGACTACATAGTTTTCACCTTTTACAAAATGGTGTGCTCCTTTAATTTTAATACGGCAGCCAATGAAAAATAAGAAAAAACGCATCCAAGCCTGCGTTACTTTTCTGTGGAGTATGGCAACATGCGGTTCCGCTAAAAAAAAGCAAGGCAGTAAAAAAAACACGGCGATAAACATGGTATGTATAAAAATGATAATCGCCCAAACTGCTAAAATTCTTCCCGCAATAAATTGTATCGTTGATATTTTTTTTGTTGAATCGCTCATGCTCTAAATTAAATATGCCAGTCAATTACTTGAAGTCCTTGCTTTGCAAGTAATTCGTTTGTTTTACTAAAATGTTTACAGCCAAAAAATCCTTTGTCTGCGCTAAAAGGTGAGGGGTGTGCCGCTTTCAAAACAAAATGTTTTGTTTCATCAATGAGTATTTGTTTTTGTTCTGCAAACTTTCCCCACAATAAAAATACAACCCCTTTTTTATCATCAGATATTTTTTTAATCACTGCATCCGTAAAATGCATCCAACCAATTTTTGCATGACTTGCTGGTTCATTTTCACGAACCGTAAGCACTGCATTTAATAATAGAACCCCTTGTTTCGCCCAAGGTGTTAAATCACCATTAGTGGGTATGGGTAGCCCAATATCTGATTTTAATTCTTTAAAAATATTAACAAGTGAGGGTGGTGGTTTTACACCCTTTGGTACAGAAAAACTAAGTCCCATGGCTTGACCGCTACCGTGGTATGGATCTTGACCTAATATAACCACTTTAACTTCACTAAATGGTGTTTGATTGAATGCATTAAAAATATGATTACCTACTGGGAATATTTTTGCTCCAGTAGCTAGTTCTGTTTTTATATGCGCCGCTGTTTGTAAAAAGTAAGTTGATTTAAATTCTTTGCTCAACACTTCTTTCCAGCTTGTTTCAATTTTAACTTCCATAATGCTTTAGTATAAAATACTAACACTCCCCGCAAATGCTTGATGCTTGTTAGATAATTTTATCACGTAGTAATATACCCCCAAAGGTAAGGTGGTTTGGTTTTTAGATTTTCCATCCCAGTTTTTTGTGTATCCACTAGAACTAAATACCTGTTGGCCGGTTCTATTAAAGATACTAACGGTACAATTGGGGTAATAATCTAAAAGGGGAATACTCCAAGTATCATTAATACCATCGCTATTTGGTGAAAATACATTGGGCGGAATTATTTCTGCATCATTAACAGTAGCGTTGATTGTTTGAACTAGTGCACAACCAATGGGTGTGGTAGCTTTAATAAAGTATTTACCTGTAGCTACAATTCTTTTGGGTTGTAATAAAGGTGTTGTACACAAAGAGTCTTGCCAATAACTATATACCCAATTACTAGATGGTGGTGGAATGGTCGTAATATCTATGGTGACCGGAATTTTTACAGGAGCTGGTTGAGTTATTGTAAAATTTGGATAATTATTAATGGTTACACTTGCTTTTTTTACAACGGCACAACCTCCAGCTGCGGTAAATTTGATAAAGTAGTTTGTTGAACTATCAAAACGGTTGTTGTTAGGCATTATATTCGTTGTAAGACTGTCAAAAAAATAACTGACAGTGGCAAGTGGATCACTTCCTTTTGTTGGGCTAATGCTGTCTAAAGGAATGCTTCCGCAGGCTGTAAAATTATTTATGACAATAGATGGCGGCGCACTAATTCTGGTATTGATTGGTACAACATTGCTACATCCAAATTGGCTTGTGCCTAATATAAAGTAGTTACCCGATTGTGCAATTTTTGTAGGATTGATTACAGTTGTTTTTGCAAGTGCATCTTGCCAATACGTGTATTTTAAATTAGGGTCATTGCCACTTGTGTAATTGGTATCTGTGATATTTATTGTTTCAGGAATACATGCAGCAGCGGGTTGCTTTATTACAATAGTAGGATTGGGGTGAATAATAACAGGTAGTGGTTTGGTATCTGCACAGCCAGCACTATTGGTTGCCTTTACATAAATAAGTCCTGATTTACCAATTGATTTTGGAGAAGTAACAAAATCACCACTGGTTGCACTATTAAAGTAACTTAATTTTAATCCGGGGCTACTACCAGCCGTAACCAAACTATCTGTAACATCGGCACCTTTGTTTTGACATGCTACTAGGCTGTCTGCTAATTTAAAAACATAGGGGTCCAACGATTTTACAATGGTAGTATATAATGTATCTAAACAACCTTGATTGGGGTAGGGTGTAATGACGAGTGCTAATCTGGTTTTTGGTGGAGGTGCTGGTGTAATGGTAAGCACTACTTCATTACCAAGTAGTTTTGAAAAATCATCGGTATACCATTTATAATCTGCAAAGCCGTAAGGTGCTGTAAGATTGAGTCCAGTAATATTGGTACAAAAAACATTACCTGTAACGGGTGTTGTGCAGTTGTCATTAACATCTAAATACGCATACCCAAAATGACCACCTCTCGAACAATCGTTGGTTGTAAATTCAAGCCGCAATGTTTTACCCTGGTACCCGGGAAGTTTTAAAGTAATAGGTGCCCACTCTTTGTAAAACACCGTTTTTTTTACGGTTGATTCTTTAAAGCCCGGTAAGTTGGGGGCCGAAATAAACTCAAAAGCACCGCAGGTTTCATATTTATTATCGGTAACATTAAAAACCTTGACCATAAATTTTGGTTGCTCCCAATCTTGATGACCTGCAGGATTTTCAAATACAACAGCATAGTTGTAAATAATACTATAATCACCTTCGGTGGAGGGGACTGTAAACGTGTAAGACACACCCTGGGCTTCTGCTTGGGTTTGGTCGTTACCTAGTTTTAATGAATAGCCGCTGCCATTTGGACAGCTAGTAGGGAAGCCTCCATAATAGTCTTTGGCGGTAGTACCCGGGAAATTGGTAATGATGGTATGCTTGCCGTCTTGTGGGCTTCCAAGTGTCATATTTAATGCTCCATTGGAACGGGCAATAGATCCATCAAATGCATCCCAACTACCTAAATTCCCAGTTTCAAAGCCAATATTTGGAGGACATCCTTGGCCCAATACCTCATATACCCCTGTGAATAGCGATAAACAGCTCAAAAATAAGTAGGTACGGGCGGTTAACATACCTTGTAAATGTCGGGAAAATAAATGGCAAATGGGAAGGAAATGGCATGAAAAAGCCCCAAAAATAGGTGTTTGGGGCTTTGTGAACCGGATTGGATTCGAACCAATGACCTACTGCTTAGAAGGCAGTTGCTCTATCCAGCTGAGCTACCGGTCCTCGTTAGAGTGGCGCAAAATAAAGAAAAAATGGCCATAATTTCAAAAGAATTCAATCAAATAAGGTTACATCCTAATAAGTTAGCCTCGTTTTTCTAAAAGTCTTTACTTTGCATCAAACGCTTACACGTGAGTTATAATTACCTGCCATTAGACCATAAATGGCTTCATTTTAGCCAGGTTAAAAACCTATTAGACCATAATCAGGATGTGTCTATCACATTTGATGCGCATGATAAAATAACCGCATGTCGTGCTTATTTGGACCAAAAAATGGCCCAAAAAGGTAAAAATTACTACGGTATTAATACGGGTTTTGGTTTTTTACAAAATATTGCTATCGACGATTCCCAAATTGAACAGCTCCAATACAATTTAATTGTTTCACATGCCTGCGGATTAGGAGAGCAGGTGCCGGAGCCCATTGTTAAACTCATGCTCATGCTTAAAATTAAGTCGTTGAGTTATGGGCATAGTGGGGTTCAAATTGATACGGTTAAACGTTTGTTAGAAATGTATAACAATCGGGTGCTGCCTGTTATATATACCCAGGGTTCCCTTGGTGCATCTGGTGATTTGTCGCCCCTCAGTCATTTAAGTTTACCCCTTTTAGGACTTGGTGAAGTGACTATTGATGGTGTAAAACACCAAACGGCTTCCATTATGGAAAGCTATAATTGGAGCCCTATTAAATTACAAAGCAAAGAAGGATTGGCGCTCATTAATGGTACTCAATTTATGAGTGCCTATGGTATGTATTGTTTGCAAAAAGCCGAGCATTTAATTGAAATGGCAAACCTAGTTGCTGCACTTTCTTTCGATGCATTTAATTGTACCACAGAGCCTTTAAGTCCCCAAATACATGCGATTAGAGCACATGAAGGGCAGGTGCTTACGGCAAAAAAATTACGTGAATATTTAGCAGGTAGTAGCATTGCTGCTTCTGCAGGTAAACAAATTCAGGATCCGTATTCGTTTAGATGTATACCGCAAGTGCATGGCGCTACCATTGGTGCATTTAATCATGTGCTTGATATTTTTATGCGTGAAATAAATTCGGTAACGGATAATCCTAATATTTTTCCGGACGAAGATTTAATTGTGAGTGGTGGAAATTTTCATGGACAGCCGCTTGCGATGTCACTTGATTATTTAGCCATTGCGATGAGTGAGTTAGCAAATATTTCGGAGCGTAGAACCTATCAGTTATTAAGTGGTCAGCGGGAGCTTCCTTTATTTTTAGTAAAAGATCCAGGGCTCCATTCTGGATTTATGATTCCGCAGTACACAGCAGCAGGTATTGTTAGTGAAAATAAACAACTTTGTACCCCAGCTTCGGTGGATAGTATTTCGTCGTCTAATAACCAAGAAGACCATGTGAGCATGGGTGCCAACGCGGCTACAAAATGTTTACGCGTTATTAATAATGTTGAAAAAGTACTCGCCATAGAATTATTGAGCGCGGCGCAAGCACTTGATTTTAGAAGACCTGCCAAAAGCTCCGAACCCATCGAAAAACTGGTGGCTACACTACGCGAGCAGGTGTCTTTTGTGGCCGCAGATAGGCTCATGCACCCCGATATGGTAACAGCTACTCAAATTATAGCATCATACACCTTATAGCGTAGATTTTAGCGTAACTTTGCAGGGTAAAAACTGATACATGTCTGAAGAACAGAGCTTAAATTTTATTGAAGAAATTGTAGAGGCAGATTTAGCAGCTGGTAAATACCAGTCTATTATTACCCGTTTTCCTCCTGAGCCAAATGGCTATTTACATATTGGCCATGCTAAAAGTATTTGTTTGAATTTTGGCTTGGCTAAAAAATATGGTGGCTCTACCAATTTACGTTTTGATGATACCAATCCGGTGACCGAAGAAACGGAGTATGTAGAGAGTATTAAAAACGATGTAAAATGGCTTGGCTTTAATTGGGCCGAAGAATTATATGCTTCTAATTATTTTGATCAGATACATGGTTTTGCAGTTCGTTTAATTGAAATGGGCCTTGCCTATGTAGACGATAGCAGTTCCGATGAAATAGCAGCGCAAAAAGGAACACCTACACAGGCAGGTACTCCAAATATTTATAGGAGTAGAACCGTAGCCGAAAATTTGCAACTTTTTGAAGACATGCGCCTTGGTAAATACGCCGATGGTGAAAAAGTATTACGTGCTAAAATTGATTTAGCGAGTAGTAATATGCACATGCGTGATCCAATCATTTACCGCATTAAACATGCACATCACCACCGTACCGGTAACAAATGGTGCATTTATCCAATGTACGATTTTGCGCATGGACAAAGTGATGCCATCGAAAATATTACGCATTCTGTGTGTACGCTAGAGTTTATTCCGCACAGAGAACTCTATAATTGGTTTATTGAAAAACTCAATTTATTTCCTTCTAAACAATACGAGTTTGCACGTTTAAACATGACCTATACGGTGATGAGTAAGCGTAAGCTACTTCAGTTGGTTCAAGAAAATCATGTAACGGGTTGGGATGATCCTCGTATGTCTACCATTTCTGGTATGCGCCGTAGAGGCTATCCAGCAGCGGCTATCAGAGAGTTTTGTGACCGTATTGGTATTGCAAAACGTGATAATCTAATTGATATTAGTTTACTTGAATTTTGTGTGCGTGAAGATTTAAATAAAACAGCCGTGCGCCGCATGGTGGTTTTTGATCCTTTAAAAGTGATTATCACCAACTATACCGGTGAGGGTGAAATACTACATTCAGAAAACAATCCGGAAGATCCAAATGGTGGAACAAGAGAAGTTCCTTTTAGCAAAGAAATTTTTGTGGAGCGTGACGACTTTATGGAAGAGCCGTCTAAAAAGTATTTTAGACTTGCACCTGGTCAAATGGTGCGATTAAAAAGTGCATACATTATTAAGTGTGACGATTTTGTAAAAGATGTTAACGGTAATGTAACAGAACTTCATTGTTCGTATATTCCGGAAAGTAAGAGTGGGTCAGATACATCTGGTATCATCGTAAAAGGAACACTACATTGGGTAAGTGCAGCACATGCGATTCCTGCCGAAGTTCGTTTATATGACCGTTTATTTAATGTCGAAGACGTTGCGGGTGCCGAGGGTGATTTTAAAGATTATATCAACAAAGAATCTTTAACGGTAGTGCCGCATGCATACGCTGAGCCTGCACTATTACAAGATAGTATGGGTGTAGGATTTCAATTTTTACGCAAAGGATATTTTTGTGCCGACAAAGACAGCACCCCAACAAAACTAGTATTTAATAGAACGGTAGGTTTAAAAGATACTTGGGCTAAAGAAGTAAAAAAAGGAGCATAGCATATGCACTTTCAAGCAAGGTTTAATAAACACTGGGCTCAAACCTTTCCTCAATTTAGTAAGGATGGCCATTTTGTGCTTGCTGTTAGCGGTGGTGCCGATAGTGTCGTGCTTGCGCATTTATTAAAAGGCGCTGGTATTAATTTTGAAATTGCGCATTGTAATTTTAAATTAAGAGGAGCTGAGAGTGATAGGGATGAGGCCTTTGTAAAAAACCTTGCAATTACATTAGATGTTCCTTTTTCATGCAAGTATTTTGATACAGAGGCGTATGCTACTGCGCATAAAATATCTATTCAGGAAGCGGCCAGAGATTTGCGTTATAATTGGTTTACAACATTTAATACCATTGTAATTACAGCGCATCATGCCAACGATAATATTGAAACCGTATTCATGCATTTTTGCAGAGGCACTGGTATTGCTGGTTTAACTGGCATTGAGCCCTATAAAGCAAATGAGCGCTTACTGCGCCCATTACTTGTTTTTCACAAGCAAGAAATAATCAATTACGCAACTGAGGCGGGTATCGCATTTGTAGAAGACAGTTCTAATGCTAGTGATAAATATACCCGTAACTTTTTTAGACATCAGGTATTACCTGCCGTACAAGAAGTATATCCGAAGTCGGAACAAAATATTTTACATACCATTAAGCATTTACGCGAGGTATCGGAAGTGTATAAAGCAGCCATGCAAAAAATTGTAAGCAAGCTTCAATTTATTAATGGCCATGAAATTCACATTCCAGTACTCATGTGGCAAAAAGCAAAGCCACTAGATACCATTACTTTTGAAATGTTATATCCGTATGGATTTACGGCAGCTCAAGTGCCAGAAGCTATCAAAATGTTAGGTGCACATAATGGTGCGGTTTTACTTTCTAACACACACCGCTTAATTAAAAATAGGAACTGGATGATTTTGGCGCCATTAGAGACGGCAACCAACCCCAGTGTAGTAGTGGTAGACCAAAATGATACGTCTGTTCATTTTCCGGGTGGGGTACTAGGTTTGCAAACTTCTGCGGCTCAGTTGCCCGAAGCCTCTGATAACAATACCTGCATGCTAGATGCTGCTGCACTTCAATTTCCACTTATTTTACGCCCCGCTGCAACCGGTGATTATTTTTATCCACTAGGCATGCAAAAGAAAAAGAAGCTTAGTAAATTTTTTATTGACCTTAAGCTTTCTAAAACGGCCAAAGAAAAAGTGTGGGTACTGGTATCAAATAACCGAATTGCATGGGTAATCGGTTACCGTATCGACAACAGGTTTAAATTAACGCCTACTTCTACTGCTGCTCTTAAATTTACATTTTCACCTACTGCATTATAAATGTAAATACGCAGAAACCTGGCTTACAAAATTTTGAATAGGGTCAAATCCAGGGAATAATTTACACGCAAGTATTAAAAAACCTACCCCCCAAACAGAGCCCCAAAAGTGTGCCGAATGGTTGATATTATCGCCTCCTCTTTTTGACATATAAATAGTCATAAGTAAATAAAGGGGGCCAAAAATAAATCCAGGAATGATGGGTGGAATAATAAAGAGTCCAATTTTAATGGTAGGGTCTAAAAACACGCCAGCAAATACCACCGCCGATACGGCGCCGGAGGCGCCAAGGCTTCTGTAATGCTTATTTTTACGCTGCATGATATAGGTTGGTATGAGGCAAACAATGAGCGCTGTTAGGTACATGGCTAAATAAAGGGCCTTGCCTTTTTCATTAAAGAGTACAATAAAATATTTTTCTACAAAATCGCCAAACATGTAAAACGAAAACATGTTAAATGCTAAATGACCAAGGTCGGCGTGTATAAATCCATTGGTTATAAAACGCCACCACTCATTGTCTTTATTGATTGCTGGCGGATAAAAAATAAAATCATTGATCACTTTACTATTGGCAAATCCAAATAATGATAGTGCAACCGTAATAACTAATAGAGTGAGTGTTATGGTATACATAATTTAATTGTGGTGGTATTTTTCGTTTCTTAAAATGGTGCAAGCACGGTACACCTGCTCCGCTAAAATGAGCCTAACCAGCATGTGAGGGAACACAAGAGGCGATAAGCTCCAGCAAAAGTTAGCCCTCGTAAAAACAGTTTCATCCACCCCAAATGCACCGCCAATTAAAAAAACGATTTTACGGGTGCTCTCATTGGCTCTTTGTTGCAAAAAACTGGCAAGCTTAGGCGACGTAAAAGTTTGTCCTCTTTCGTCAAGTAAAACCAAATAGTCGGAAGCGTCTAATTGTTGAAGTATGCTTGTGGCTTCTGCTTTTTTTAAAGCGGCTTCTGATAAGCTACCCGCATTTTTGGGTGGGCTAATAATATGCCAGCTGGCCGGAAAATAATTATTGATGCGCTTTGAAAAGTCTTCGATGCCCATTTTTGCATACGATTCGTGGGGTTTGCCAACAGACCAAAGCTCAATTTTCATGCGGGTAATTAATTTCGCACTAAATTTAGGCTTTTAAAATATAGTATGCGTCATTTATTGCTAATTCTGGTTTCTTTCCTATTGTTTTTTGGAGCTAATGCGCAGGAGCCAGCAGCTATCGATTCGGTAACAAAGGCAAAAAGAGTTAAGCTAGTAGCATCTATTTTTGGAGGCACTTATGGTGCATCATTTATATCGCTCAACAAAGCTTGGTATGCCAATTATCCAAGAAGTCGTTTTCAATTTTACAACGACGGAAAAGAGTGGCTTCAAATGGATAAAGTGGGACATTTTTATTCTAGCTATAACCTTGCTCGCATAAGTCATAAGGGATGGGCATGGACGGGTATCACAGAAAAAAAAGCAGTGGTGCTATCGGGATTAACAAGTTTATCTTATTTAACCATTATCGAAACAATGGATGGGTTTTCCAAAAATTGGGGATGGAGTTGGTTTGATGTATCTGCAAACACAGCTGGCGTTTTATTATGGAGTGCACAACAGCTCAAATGGAAGGAACAAAAATTTCGTTTAAAATATAGTGCACATTATACAAATTACGCAGATCCTATGCTGCAAGCACGTGCTAATAATTATTTTGGGAAATCTATACCTGAACGTTTTTTAAAAGATTACAATGCACAAACCATTTGGTTAAGTGCCAATGTAAAAAGTATTTGGCCTGAAACAAAAGTGCCCAAATGGTTAAACATTGCGGCTGGTTATGGAATTGATAACGCTTTTGGTGGTTATGAAAATAAATGGACGGTAAATAATCAAGCTGCTAGTTATACATATGCCCGTCCCGATTTGCAAAGAAGTCGCCAATATTATTTGTCTATCGACGTAGATTTTGAGCGAATTAAAACAAATAAAAAATGGGTGAGGGGCGTACTTACTTTTTTGAATTTTATTAAACTGCCTGCACCCGCTATCTCGTTGAGTAATGGAAAGCTGAGTGGTAGTTGGTTGTATTTTTAATATGTAGGATTCTCGCTCACTTCGTTCGCTCGTTCCTTTCGTAGTGGGCTTACCCAAAGCCTCGCAATCAAGTGATGGATTTTTTGAAGTGCTGTATGATTTAATATATGGGCCTGACGCTATCGCGTCTGGCCCATGGCCATCAGGCGCTTACTTATGCCTGTGGCAACGCCGCGCTCATAGCCATGGCCTGCACTTCGTGCAGGCGCCATTGGGTTACTCGCATAAAAAAAGCCTCACATTTCTGTGAGGCTTTGCGACCGCGTTAGTGTTCAAACATTCGTTTGAAAATCAATGAGTTGTAATGTTTAACATACGTCGAAATAGGGTTAATTTTGCCTTCAATGGAATCTATTAGCTTCCTTTTTGTCTCTCTTTTTTCACAAATTAATAATCTTCATTATACATTAACCTTAATTTCATAAATTCATCTAAATTCACAGTGTAAACTATCTATTTTACTAAATTATTATAAAATCTTCGTAACAATGAGAAACCTTTTATTTGTAATGTTTTTTTTACTACCCTTAATTGTTTTCGGTCAGAAAAAATTAACTCCAGAGCAAAAAAATAGTTTAGTTTATAAAGAGGAAGTTCAGAAAAAAAATTTAAATACTACTCAAAAAAGAAAATGCATTTATTGTAAGGGAGTTGGAAAGAAAAAGGATGATGTAACTGTTATTTGTAAGAATTGTAAAGATTGGAACACAGAATATAGAAAGCAGGTTCCATGCCATGCTTGTAGAAACAGTAGAGAAATTACACGAGTTGAACTTGTTGATTGTTGGAGTTGTCAAGATGGTGTTGCAGACAGAACACCATGGGACTGTATTGAAAATTATAACATAGAAAATAATGCATACTCGCTTTTTGATAGAGATGAGTATAGATTTGAAAAAGTGGACAGGAGGCGTGATGGTAAGCCAACTATTTTCATGTATTACAAAGATGGTAGAGCGGTATGGGCGTTTTATAGTGACGAGAAGCCAATAATGTATGGTAAATGGGAATGTAAAGGAGATGAGGGGTATGTAATTAAATGGTCTGATGGGATAACATCTAATTTTGTTAAGAAGAAAAAATAATGTAATTATAGAGAAGCCTATACCCTTTATTATTGATTTAACTCTGATATCTAAATTTTAAATTAAATTTGAAAGAATGACAATGTATTTTTTAGAATATTAAATTTTTCGTTTATGAAAAACATATTTTTTGCAATTTTACTTATCATGCCTTCTCTTGTTTTCGCTCAGAAAAAAACTTCAAATTCCACACAAAAAATTAAATGTTTTTCTTGCAACGGTGTTGGAAAGATAAAAGACGGGGTATTTGGTTTATGTAATAATTGTAAAGACTGGAATGCGGAATATAGGAGGAAGGTTGCGTGCCATGTTTGTAAAGATGAAAGATTTTATAAACGAATTGAAATTGTCAGTTGTAGGTCATGTAAAAATGGTTTTATATACATAACACCGTGGGATTGCATTGAAAATTATAACAAAAAATATAATCAATATGCTTTAATAGACAGAGGTGATTATAGATTTGAAAGTATGGACTTGAGGCGTGATGATAAGCCAACTATTTTCATGTATTACAAAGATGGTAGAGCGGTATGGGCGTTTTATAGTGACAAGAAGCCAATAATGTATGGTAAATGGGAATGTAAAGGAGATGAGGGGTATGTAATTAAATGGTCTGATGGGATAACAAGTAGTTATGGTTTAGAGAAATAAATAATGTAATTTATCATAAATCATGTTGATAATTTTACAGTCAAGTCAAGTTCCGAGAATCGTGTTTTTCGAAAATTTATGTAATATACAGGTAAGGATTATGTTTTAATATGCCTATTAATATTTTTACTTTATCGAACTTATAAATCCATGCATATCCAAAGAGTTTTTTCTGGTGAATTTGAAGTTAAATACGGGATTCATTTTAAAATTGTTCAAATAGCAGAACATCAAAGAATTAGGTATAAGCCAGATTATCCCAATGTTGAATGAATGGATTCCATCTAAGAAGGTCTTTTTCAGTTAAATCATAATCTTTTGGGAGTCTTATCTCACTTTTACAACCGTCCATTAACACCCTCATTACAATCTGTGTTTTTTTACTGCTCTTGTCCTTTCTTTTTGGGTTAGGATGAAACCCGATACTTAGTTTTCTCATTTTTTTTTGATTTTATTTTTAAAAATGTGAAGTAAGTCCAAGATGTGAAGTCTGTGTGAACAGATTTTACCTATAAATTCGGTTTCAGTTGATGCTTATCGAACATAAAAAAACCTGCAAATCATTGACTTGCAGGTTTTTGATACAAAGTGAATGTATCTTGGTGACCGCGTTAGGATTCAAACCTAAAACCTTCTGATCCGTAGTCAGATGCTCTATTCAGTTGAGCTACGCAGCCATTACCCTAAGGGGTTGCAAATATAATCTCTAAAAGATTAACGGCAAAAAAGGAATGCTTTTTTATTCAAAATTATAATCCATAAAGGCTTGCAGCGGTTGATTCTGCTAGTTTTTTAGGTAATAACCATACTAAAAAGGCACCCAGTTTATTAATAAAGCCGGTAATTACTTCGGGTTTCTTGTTAAATAATGCGGTTACGGCAATTTTTGCTACTGCTTCTGGTGTCATATTCACCTTTTCGGCGGTTTTAAGCGCTTTAGGGCCCACATCGGCTCTATTGGCAAAGTTGGTATCGGTAGATCCTGGGCTTACGGCTGTAACGTATACGCCCGTGTTTTTGAGTTCGTGTCTAAGGCCTCTGCTAAAGTTTAAAATAAAGGCTTTAGAAGCGGCATATGCCGATAATCCGGGTACGGCCTGGTAGGCTGCCGAGCTAGCAATGTTTAAAATATAAGAAGGTGCATTTTTTGTAAGCATAGGAAGGAGTGCAGATGTTAATGCAACGGGCACTTCCATATTAACACGCATCATTTCTATGTGCGCTTCGGCGTTATATTTTGTAAAAGGGCCACTTAATCCATAACCCGCATTGTTTACGAGTATACCTACATTATAATTGTTGGAATGAATCCAATCCATTAATATTTGTGTTGCACCTGCTTGGCCTAAATCTAAAGCCAAATAATGCGCTTCAATACCATATTTTTCTGATACAAATAACGCATGTTCGCTTAATAATGAAGCGTCTCTTGCTACAAGTAACAAATTGTATTTACGCGCAGCAAGTTCTGTGGCAATACATTGACCAATGCCTTTGCTTCCGCCGGTAATTAATGCAAACGGCATCATACTTATTTATATTAGTGGTGAACCTTACCTGTAAACCTATGGTAGAAAGGCGTTTTACTATTTTCGTCTTTCGGTTTGTATTTGCCAGTAACGATAGGAACATACATCACACGGCGTCTGCTCGCTTCACCAAAGTTAGGTGATTGCTTTACGCGGTGCCATAAACGACCATCATGAACCGATAAATCGCCTGCGTTGATATTAAATCCAACTTCGCGGGGATCATCGTTATTGTCTAAGAAATACTTTTTACCAAAGAGGAGTTTAAACATGCCTTGTGTATGTGTACCAGGTATAACCCTGAGTCCACCATTGTCAAAAGGACAAGTGTCTAAATGAATACCCACATTAAGCATTGGCATAATTTTTTGACCCATAAATAAATCGCGAGGACTATCTGTGTGCCAACCCATTTGGGTAAATGTACTATTTGGGGTATTGATGTAATTATTGATAACAAGGCCATCTTTTTCATTTTCTGCAATACGTCCATCATATGGGTGTAAAAATGCAGTTAATGCTTGTAGGCGAGGATCAGCTAATAATTGTTGTAGGGGCTCACTATGCAGTGAACTAAAACAAAGACGTTGAATGGTATTATTGCCTTTATCGTCTTTACCAAACTTTAAAGGGATACCATTTACTTTTTCTCTTTTTTCTGAGAGCCACTGAGACTCTAATCTTTGTTGTTCTGCTATGTAGGTTGCTACCTGTTCTTTTGGTAAAAAGTTTCTAAAAACGATCACACCGTGCTCCTTAAAAAAGGCCAATTGCGCTTCACTAACAGCTTCTCCCAGTTCAAAACTGCTGTCCCAAATTTTCATGCTTACTTTATTCATGTATAAGTATGACTTAAATATTAAGGAATGATTAATTAATTGTTAACTGCCAAAGGGCCGTTAACCTGTAAAGTTAATCAATACATTAAAAAAAAGCTACTTTTTTGGCTCCTAAATAGATAAAATACGTAAAAATAAAGGCGGCAATGACATCCACACTGTAATGAATGTGTTGTACCATAACTAGGATACCCACCATAAAAGAGGCGGCTAAAGCAATGATTTTGTCCCATTTTGCCTGTAAACAAAGGAAAAATAGGAACATATTGCCCGTATGGCCAGAATAAAAGAGGTCTTTGGTAATAAAAATGCCATTTCCACCATAGGCAATATTGGCAATGGGGTCTTTTAGCGTAATTAAACCCGGAGGAGGGTTTAAAGGAAGTAGGCTAATTGTTAGTACCCTTGCTATACACATTAAAATAAAACCATATGCAACTACTAAAAAGATACTTGGATTTTGATAAATTCTATAAAAAACCAGGAGTACCACGCTCCAAATAATTACAAAAGTATGGATGGAAACATCCATGGCCGGCAAACGTTCAAGCACAAAATCTTGAAGCACCATGCCTTCTCTTTTTTCTATAAAAGCAAAAAAATAAGGAAGCAGGAGTAAAATGATGGCAACGAGTACAAGTGCAACAAAGGTTTTATTTCTAAAACTTTTGAGTTGCCATGCTTCAGACCATGATATCGTTTGGTTTAATAGTGCCACCTTACAAACGCCTCAATCGCTGCATATTTAGTTTGACCAAGTGCTGCATATAATTGAGCGGTATTTGCATTTCGTGTTTCAGCTCTTTGCCAAAACTCGCGCATATCGCTACCCTGAAATGGAACACTGTCTTTTTGTGATTGATGTATAAAAATGCCAAAGCGTTTTTTAATAACTTGATCTGGGCTCATTGGAATGGCCATTTCAATATCTGCAATATCCCACTCTTGCCATGCACCTTTGTAAAGCCATACCCAACAATCTTTAACCCAAGCATCGCCAGCAGCTTTTAAACGGCGCATGCTTTCAAAAACAACATCTAAGCATACTTTGTGTGTACCGTGCGGATCGGCTAAATCACCCGCGCAATAAATTTGATGTGGTTGAATTTTTCGTAAAAGTTCCATGGTTTGTAATACATCATCTTCACCCATTGGATTCTTTTCTATTTTACCCGTTTCGTAAAAAGGTAAGTTTTGGAAATGGTATTGATGTTCTTTTAAACCCACATATCTACAAGTTGCTTTGGCTTCACACTGTCTAATAAGTCCCTTAATGGCTCTAATTTCTGGAGAATCCAATCCGCCTTTTTGTTTGGTGGCAATGTAATTACGTGCTGCTTGTAAAATTTCTTGACTCTTTTTATTATCGATACCAAATAGGTCTTCAAAACCAACGGCAAAATCTAAAAAGCGTGTTACAAATTCATCGGATACTGCAATGTTTCCACTGGTTTGGTAAGCCACATGCACTTCGTTGCCCTGATCATGTAAACGCATAAAGGTTCCACCCATACTAATGATATCATCGTCGGGGTGTGGTGAAAATATTAAACATTTTTTTGGATACGGATTGCTTCTTTCTGGATGTGCCGGAATAACCGCGTTTGGTTTTCCTGCAGGCCATCCAGTTAAGCTATCCCTAAGCATATAAAAAACTTCTAAATTAATTTCGTAGGCGTCGTTTTTTTCTACGAGTAAATCGGCTAAACCGTTTTCGTTATAGTCTTTAGCAGTAAGGCTTAAAACTTCTTTGTCTAATTTTAATGAAAGTTCAATAACGGCGCGCTTCATTAATTTTTTATCCCACACACAGTTACCTGTTAACCACGGCGACTTAATGCGCGTTAGTGATTCAGAAACAGTGCTGTCAATTATAAATGTACAATTAGCATGCTCTTGTAAAATACTCGCAGGAATCTGCTCTGTTACATCACCTTCGGTAGCTTTCGTAATAATTTCACCTTTGTTACCAAAGGCCATTAATAAAATGCGCTTCGATTGCATGATGGTACCAATACCCATGGTAACTGCAAGGCGTGGCACTTTTGATAAATGCGAAAATTCGTAAGCATTAGCAAGTCTAGTATTATTGGCAAGGTTTACAAGCCTAGTTTTTGATATGATGCTTGATCCTGGTTCGTTAAATCCAATATGACCATTACCGCCAATACCTAAAATTTGCAAATCGATACCGCCGGCTTCTACAATGGCTGCGTCATACTCGGCGCAATATTTTTTAATGTCATCTTTTGGCCATTTCCCACTTGGGATATGGATGTTTTTAGGATTAATATCAATGTGGTTAAATAAATGCTTGTGCATAAAGCTCCAATAGCTTTGTGGTGCATCCTGATCTATTGGAAAGTATTCATCTAAATTAAAGGTGATCACATTTTTAAAGCTGAGCCCTTCCTCTTTGTGCATTCTTACCAGCTCTTGGTATAATTTAATAGGGGTGGAGCCGGTCGCTAAACCTAGCACACAGTTTTCATTTTTTGCAGCTTTAGCTTTTATTAATGTTGCAATTTCCTGTGCAACAAATGCAGAACCTTCTTTTGGGGAAGGAAAAATTTCAACGGGGACTTTTTCAAATGCGTCAATCATACCTTTAATTATTGCTGTAAAAACTAGTTATTTTCTGGATTAAAATAAGCTTTGCTATAATTGATTTTAAAATTATCGTAACGCTTAAACTCGTGTAATAATTTCTTTTCAAAAGATGGCCAGCTTTTATTTTCCTTACTTGTCCATAATACTTCACTTAATGCACTGATACGTGGGAAAACCATGTATTCCGCTTTAGCCGTGTTGTTCATGTATTCTGTCCATACGTTTGCTTGTGCACCGAGTACATATTTGTAATCGGCAGGATCCATTTCTTTTGGAAGTGGTTCGTAGCTATATACTTTTTGAATGGTGGTGTATCCGCCAATGGTAACAGAATCTTCTTTCTTATTTTGTTGGTGGTCAAAATACATCCATCCACCTGGTGTCATAATTACGTTGTGCTTTTCTTTAGCAGCTTCGATACCACCTTTTTCACCACGCCAGCTCATAACCGTTGCATTAGGAGCTAGGCCGCCTTCTAGAATTTCATCCCATCCAATAATTTGACGACCCTTGCTGTTTAAATATTTTTCGATGCGGCCAATAAAATAACTTTGTAAGCCGTGCTCATCTTTTAAGCCTTTTTCTTTAATGAGCTTTTGGCAAAACTCAGATCTTTTCCAAGATTCTTTAGGACACTCATCCCCACCAATATGAATATAGGTAGAAGGGAATAAGGCCATTACTTCATCTAACACGTTTTGTAAAAATGTGAAAGTATTTTCTGAAGGGGTAAATACATCATCAAATACACCCCATGTTTCTTGTACAATTTTAGTGCCTGGCTTTTTTAAAGCTTCTAGTGTTGCAGCACTATGCATGGTAGGAATGGCCGGTGTAGATTCGTTTGGAAAACAACTAAGCTCCGGATAAGCAGCAATGGCAGCACTTGCATGACCTGGCATTTCTATTTCAGGAATGATGGTTACAAATCTATCCGCGGCGTATTTTACAATTTCTTTGATTTGAGCTTGGGTGTAAAATCCACCATATCTCGTATTGTTACTTCCTTTACCAGGGTAACGGCCAATGATATTAGCGTTACGGTATCCGCCCACGCTTGTTAATTTTGGATATTTTTTAATTTCAATTCTCCAACCTTGGTCTTCGGTTAAATGCCAGTGAAACGTATTTAACTTATACATAGCAATAAAGTCGATGTATTTTTTTACAAAGTCCATTCCAAAAAAGTGACGTCCTTCATCTAAGTGCATACCTCTATAAACAAACCTTGGTTGATCTTGAATGCTTACTGCCGGAATAGTTAATGAAGCAGATTTTTGAATTGGTAATAATTGAATGAGTGATTGTACACCATAAAATACACCTTCTTCGTTGGCCCCTGTAATAACAACACCATTACTTGAAGATTCTAATGTATAGGTTCCCTTAGGCGCTTTTGTATTATTATTTACTAAGCTAATTGCATTTTTTGCGCCAGCGCCAATTGAAACTTTTATTTGAAAGCCATAAAATTCCTGTAAAAATTTATTAAAAAAGTTGGCCGCTTTTTGTTGTCCGGCACTTTTAATTTGAAGCGTTGTTTTAGCAGAAATGCTAAATGAGCCTTCCTTTTTTGTAACACTAGTTGGCTGTGGAATGATATTTACCTCTTGTGCATAAGTTAACACGCAAACAAGAAGGAAAATGGCTGTAAATACTTTTTTCATAGGGTACACAATTAATGATTCTCTAAAATAAAAAAGATTCCTCGTTTTGAGGAATCTTTTAGGTA
>JBIKIS010000009.1:0-24501 GCA_044361485.1 Sediminibacterium sp. | reverse complement strand
AACAAGCGGCACACAGGCACCAAGCCTACAAAAGGCTGTGGGACTGGGTTACGTGGCTACTGCGCACGCTACTGTGGGATCTGAAATTTACATTGATATTAGAAATACAATGGTTAAAGCCAAAGTGGTTAAGTTCCCTTTTGCGTAATTATTCTTTCTGGTTTTTAGAATTTATACTCGAATAAGATTACGCTGTTTGCTAGTGTCTGTTTAATGTTTCTATTTGTTTATCGCAAATATGAAAACAGACATGTATGAACGCAATTAAAAACAAAGTCCAACTTATTGGACATCTAGGTCAAACCCCCGAAATCACAAATTTTGAAGGCGGTAAAAAAGTAGCCAATCTTAATTTAGCTACCAACGAAATTTACAAAGACGCCAACGGCGAAAAAGTCACCGAAACGCAGTGGCATTCTGTAGTAGCTTGGGGTAAACTTGCCGAAATCGCCGAAAAATATTTAGTCAAAGGTATCGAAGTTGCTATTGATGGTAAACTCGTTAACAGAAATTACACCGATAAAAACGGCGTTAAAAAATATGTTACCGAAGTGCATGCCAACGAACTTCTCATTCTTACAAAAAAAGGATAGCCCCTCTGTTCTTTTTTATGGCCAGCGCTTTTGCGCTGGCCTTTTTATTTTCGTTCATTTGGCTTTATATTTGCAGCCTCATGAATCAGTCTAAGCCACATTTACATACGATCTTATCGCCCAAATTATTAGAACTATACAATGTCAGTGATTGCATTGTAGTGGTTATTGATGTATTTAGGGCTACTTCTACTATTGCTACAGCACTTTACAATGGTGCCGACCGTATTATCCCTGTCGACAATGTCAACAAATGTATTGAGGTGGGAAAAGCAACCGGCGGTATCACAGCTGGTGAGCGTGATGGAAAAATTATTGAAGGGCTTTCTTATGGAAATTC
Source organism: Sediminibacterium sp. (assembly GCA_044361485.1). GTDB lineage: Bacteria > Bacteroidota > Bacteroidia > Chitinophagales > Chitinophagaceae > Sediminibacterium. Next base: position 23,568 of record JBIKIS010000009.1, on the reverse strand, counting down.
TCCTGCCGAATATCCGCGTAGTTTTATTGAAGGTAAAACCCTAGTGCTAACAACAACCAATGGTACCAAGCTTTTGCATATGGCTCTAAACAATGGTGCCGATCAAATTATTACCGGTTCATTCCCTAATTTATCGGCTGTTTGTGCCCATTTAATTGCACAAAACAAACCTGTTGTACTCGGTTGTTCTGCCTGGAAAGACCGTGTTAATATAGAAGACGCTTTATTTGCCGGCGCCGTAATAGAACAAATCAAGGATCATTTTACCATCCATTGCGATAGTTCACTTATGGCAAATGATTTATACAATTTGCATAAAGCAGATATCACCACATTTATCCAAAAAACCACCCATTGGCACCGCCTAGCATCTTATGGGTTAGAAGCCGACTTAACCTACTGTGTTACCACAGACGTGGCTCCCGTCCTTCCTATCTACAAAAACGGAGATTTAGTACGCGCCAATTAGCAGCTTTTTCGTACTTTCGCAAATTGCCCTTTTTAAACAGGGTGCAATTTAGAACAGCACTATGGCGTTACCTTACTTGGTCAAACATATTTATAATAACGGTACCGAAGAGGTAATCAGAAGAGGGAAAAAAATTCATGCGTTGGGTAATGTAGAATTACTTGAGTATGACGACCTCATGGGCAATGTAAATTTTAGGGTTAAGGATGATGGGTATGCTACTTTTTACAAGGTAAGCGTCTCTCAATTTAAGAATCCAAAATTTTTGTCGGTTCGTTGTGCATGCCCCTATAACTTATCTGAAATCTGTAGACATAAAGCGGGCGCTCTTTTTCATTTGCAAGATTTATTAGACCGAAATCAGTTAGGTAACTATGAAGCGGCCTATGATCAAAAGCATACGGTTGTTAAAATGAAGCAACTTGAGCTCAAGCAAATAAAAATGCTTTCTGATCAATCTAGTTTTGAAGAAGCGAGTAATTTTTTAAGAACAGGTTCGGCTACCATCCTAGAAGCAAAGGAGGAGCGGGTTACAGCCTCCTTGGTGTATGAAGGACATACCTATCAGTTACTCATTCAAAAAAATGAAGAACGTAATTTTGACACATCATGCAACTGCGGATCTGAAACAGAACATCCGCTTTGCGTACATAAAAACATTATTTTTTTACAATTACTTAATAAGTTTGGTCCTGGTTATTTTGACACCATTAGAAACTGGAATAAAGAAAAAAATAAATTATTAGCACTCTATGGTTTTTCTTTAGCAGATGATTTGACAAATAAATTTGAATTCACGTACACCGCTGGAAAACCTTTTTTACGCGTATTAGATACTTCTATAAAAAGAGTGGCACTTCCATTAGGAAACGAAGCCATTTCTATTGTTTCAAAAAAACCTGATTTAATACCCGACCAAAAAGAAGTGGAAAAAATTGAAACTTCTTTACCAAAAGTAAAAGGTAAAACTTTTCAAAAATTAGGACTTGTCATTTCTACAAACAGTATTCAATATCCATTTACACAGTTTGATGTTGTAGAAGGCGAAGTGGATGAAGATCAACAGCGTTTTTTAGGCAAAGTAGAAAAGCAAGACCTTGCCAGGTTTATTAATACCGAATTACTAGACGAACAGGATAAATCACTCGTGCAGCAGCTTCGTAAATTAATGCCTTCTGAAGTAAGTAGGTATCTAGACCGGAATTCTCCATTTAGTGGTATTTGGGAAAACATTGTGCAGCAGCACAATGATGAGCTCCCCGAAGAAACAAAAACGCTGATCAACGAATACCTGCATCCAAAAATTAAAAAACTATTTGAGCACTGTGGTGAAAGCCTTTTGATATATACCTTACCAGAAAAAAAGCAATTTGTAACGGCTAATTTAGAACCTGCCGAACTGGTGTGTAATTTTATATCTCCCTACTTTGAAATTCAATACGCAAATGGTGCTTATGAAATTGAGTGCCGCGTAAAACTGCCACTAGCAGACGTCAATATATCAGAAAACGAATGTACCAGTCCCCTTCTTTTCAAGTACCATCAACAGTATTTTACTTGGAAAAAGGCAGATGATATTTTAATGATGGAATCTTTTTTACCAAGTGGTAAAATTGTAATTTCAAAAGAAGAGTGGGCTCAAAAATTACAAACCTTTGTTTTGCCACTTTCTAAAATGTACCATATTCATTTTGGAAATGTCGAAAAAGAAGAACTTAATAATATCACCCCCGAAGCAAGTATACATCTTAAAGAACGCGGCGACTATTTGTTATTTCAGCCCGTATTTTCTTACCAAGGTTTTGAAGTGCGCGCTATCGATAAAGACAAAATTATTGTTCCGCTTTCCGATAAAATATTAATGATACAACGCAACCTAGAAACGGAAGCCCGTATTATTTCAAAAATAGAATCACTGCATTCTGGTTTTGTACGACCCGAGCAAAGTGATTTATTGGCATTAAAAGGCGCAGAAGTTTTAAAAAATAACTGGTTCTTTTTATTTGTAGATGCTGTTAAAGACATGAACATTCCGGTGTTTGGTTTTGAAGCACTTAAAAACTTCAGATTCAATACCGCAAAGCCTTCAACCAAAATATTTATTAGCAGTAATACCGATTGGTTTGACGCTAAAGTTGAAATTCATTTTGGCGAACAAAAAGTAAGTGTCGAAGACGTTAAAAAAGCACTTGCTAGCAAACAACAATTTGTACCATTACAAGATGGGACACTGGGTATTTTACCGGAAGAGTGGATTAAAAAGTATTCGCTTTTATTTAGAGTGGGTGAAGGTCGTTCCGAAAATATCAAGTTAAGTAAATATCATTTTAGTGTTATTGAAGAATTGTATTTGCAACGTGACGAGGAAGAATTATTTTTTCAGTTAGAAGAAAAATACGAGCGCCTTAAAGAAAATCATTCGATTAAGGATGTGCCTGCACCTAAACATTTAAAAGAAGTACTGCGTCCATACCAAGAAAGCGGTTTTCAGTGGCTTAATTACCTCCGCGAAGTACGTTGGGGTGGCATTTTAGCCGACGATATGGGTCTTGGTAAAACCATTCAAGCACTTAGCTTTTTGCACCATCTTAAATCTGAAGAAGGTACTTTAAAAGCGCTTGTGGTTTGTCCTACCACCCTGATGTATAACTGGCAAAATGAAATTGGAAAGTTCACGCCAAACATAAGTTTTTATGTACACCATGGTGCTGGACGTTCTCGTGATGCACTCTCATCTAATGAGGCTGATGTAATTATTACCACTTACGGAACACTCCGTAGCGATATCAAACAATTTGTAGAAGTGGCATTTGATTATGTGGTACTCGATGAAAGTCAGGCCATCAAAAATCCAAATAGTAAAGTAACAAAAGCAGCCGGTTTATTAAAAGCAAACAATAGGCTTTGTTTGAGTGGTACCCCACTTCAAAACAATACATTTGATATATACGCACAAATGAACTTCTTGAATCCTGGCATGTTAGGAAGCGTTGAATTTTTCAAACAAGAATTTTCTATTCCCATCGATAAGTTTGGCGAAAAAGAACAAAAAGATCATCTGCGCAAACTCCTCTATCCATTTATGTTAAGGCGTACCAAAGAGCAGGTGGCCAAAGACTTACCGGAAAAACAAGAAATGGTACTCTTTTGTGAAATGGGTGACGAGCAACGTAAAATTTATGAAGCCTTCCGAAACGATTACCGTGATAAAATTTTAGGTGTTGTAGATAATCAAGGTATTCAAAAGTCGCAATTAACCATTTTGCAAGGCCTCATGAAGCTGCGTCAAATTTGTGATAGCCCTTCTATTATAAAAGACGAAGAAAAATTCCCGAACGTATCCGTTAAGTTAGAAGAAATTGGTAGAGAAATCACAGAAAATATTAGCAACCATAAGGCGCTTGTATTCTCTCAATTTTTAGGCATGCTTGCACTCATTAAAGAGCGACTTACCGAGCTTGGCGTGGATTACGAATATTTTGATGGTAGCAGCACCGTGCTTGAAAGAGAACGCGCCATTCAGCGTTTTCAAAACGATGAATCTTGTCGAGTGTTTTTAATTTCACTCAAAGCAGGTGGCGTAGGATTAAATCTAACCGCCGCTGATTATGTATACATTGTGGATCCTTGGTGGAACCCTGCTGTAGAGCAACAAGCCATTGACCGGACGCACCGTATTGGTCAAACCAAAAACATTTTTGCGTACCGTATGATTTGTACCGATACCGTAGAAGATAAAATATTAAAACTCCAAGACCGCAAGCGCAGTTTAGCGCGTGAACTCATCACCGACGACGAAGGCTTTGTGAAGAGTCTGACCCGCGAAGATGTTGAATATTTATTTAGCTAAGCTTACTGGATTTCTGCAGCAGCGATTTTGGCGTCTGGGGCTAACTTAAATTCGTCTTTGCAACCTGAAGAGCAAAAGCCAATCACTTTGTCTTTGTAATGCGCTGTATCTGAGATACCAGCAGTTACAGGCATTTCACAGGTAGGATCTTTTTTGTTATTCACCATCGATACTGGAAAACTGGTTGCTGCCGCTTCCATATTTGATGCTGCTGTAGTATCTACCACCTCTTGTTTTGGCGCTTCTGCATTATTACAACTTACAAATACGACTGTTAAGACGATTAATTGGGTGAATCTTTGTTTTATACCGGTGAACATGGCGAATTGTTTTATTTCGTTACAATATTTTGTTTTTCAAATCGTTTTACAAAATTAACAAACTTTATCCTTATTAAAAAGGGGCTCACCGATATTCAAATAAGGATCCCTATTATCACGCTACCTTGCCTTTAAACTTATTTACATTAAATCTGTCATACATTATAGATTAACTTTGCAACGCCTATTAGCACTTTTTTATGAAAAAATTATTGTCGTTACTTTCCCTTGTATTTTTAGTTTCTTTTGCGAGCGCTCAATCTGTAGCGACCGTAAAAGGAATTTTAATTGATTCTTTAAATAAGCAATCTTTAAAAGACGCATCCATAGTTGTATTAGCTGCTAGTGATTCGTCACTTGAGGTTTTTACACTTGCTAAAGCGGATGGTAGTTTTATCATTAACAATGCGCCTTTTGGTGAAATGCTCGTGGAAGTAAAATTTCAGGGTTACGAACCATTTTCTAAAAAAATTACATTTTCAGCAAAAAATAGCTTAGTTGATCTTGGTAAAATTTATTTAAAGCAAGCCGCTAATGATTTAGGTAATGTAACCGTATCTCAATCACCGGTTCAAATGAAAAAAGATACTGTCGAATTTACGGCGTCTGCTTTTAAGACGAAGCCCAATGCAGTTGCTGAAGATTTACTTAAAAAAATTCCTGGTATTCAAGTAGATAAAGATGGTGGTATTAAGGCGCAAGGTGAAACAGTGCAACGTGTACTTGTAGATGGTAAACGTTTTTTTGGTGATGATCCAAAAATGGCAACTAGAAATTTACCTCCAGATATCATCGATAAAATTCAAGTATTTGATGCGGCGAGTGATCAAAGTGCATTTACCGGTTTTGATGATGGTAACCGTGTTAAAACAATTAATATAACAACCCGCAAAGACAAGCGCAAAGGTTATTTTGGAAGAGCAGCGCTTGGTGCAGGTGCCAATAGTGATGATGCCTTGTATGATAATAATATCAATATCAGTAAGTTTAATGGGGATCAACAAATCACTTTTACAGGTCAGGCCAATAACGTAAACAAACAAAATTTTTCGGTACAAGATATGCTTGGTTCTCTTGGTGGCGGCGGCTTTGGCGGCGGCGGTGGTGGTGGCGGACGCGGTGGCGCTACTATGGTTATGGGCGGCGGCGGTGGCGGCGGCCTACTTGGAACTGGTGGCGGTGGTGGAATTGTAAGAACACTCGCAGCTGGTTTAAACTACAAAGACAATTGGGGTACAAAAACACAGTTTTCTGGAAGTTACTTTTACAATGATCAAACAACCAATAGAGATCAAAATAGCTTGACAGAAAATTTAGTTACAGGCAGTACCGATTCTAGCATCTTTAGTAAGCAGGTTCAAAGTTCGGTGACCAATAATAAAAATCACCGAATCAATTTTAATATCGAAACCAATTTCGATACGAGCAATACACTCATCATACGACCTAATATTAGTTTTCAAAACACGCATTCAGAAACCTATCAAACAACAAATTCTACGCGTGGTAAAATCCTAAATCTTAACAGTTCTCGTGTTAATTCTGCTAGAGATAACGAAGGTATCAATGGAAGTTTAGAAGCCACTTTCAGACACCGTTTTGCAAAAAAAGGTCGTACCTATTCTATTGGATTAAATAGCAGTTATAATACCAACGATGGTTCTGGCAATAACTTATCAATCAATGAATTTAATTTGCCAACACGTAATTACATTGATACGCTGGATCAAATATATACGACTAATAGAGATGGTAAAAACAATAGTGCCACTTTATCTTATACGGAACCTATTGGAAAAAATAAATTATTAGAATTCAATTATAATATCTCTAGTAACGTAAATACATCTGGAAGATCAACACTTGGATATAATAAAGTGTCTAGGGAGTATGATATTGCAATTCCTAATTTGAGTAATATTTTTGAAAATACTTTTAATGCCAATAGATTAACGGTAAACTACCGTATTCAAAATGCTAAATATAATTTTAGTATAGGATCTGGATTACAAGTAGGTGATTTAGTAAGCAAAAACATTAGTACCAATGTTAATTTAAAACAGCACTTTGTAAATTTATTTCCATCTGCAAACTTTAGATACGATTTTTCAAAATCAAAAAACTTGCGAATGTTTTACAATGGACGTACCTCTCAGCCTTCTGCAGAGCAGTTACAGCCTGTTATAGACAACACCAATCCACTTCTTATTAGAACGGGTAATCCTAATTTAAAACAACAGTTTTCGCATTCTTTCAGATTCTTATTTAACTCCTTTGACATTTTTACGCAAAAAATAATTTTTGCAACCATTAGTGGTAGTTTTATCGAAAACGATATTCAAAACTCAACCACAATATCAGGCGGTGGTGTACAAACCATTAAGCCTGTAAACCTAAGTGGTACTTATAATGTGAATGGATTTTTTAATTATGGTTTCCCAATAAAAAAGCCAAAGAGCAATTTAAATTTAATGGCTAATGTTTCACGCAGTCAAACACAAACGCTTGTAAATAGCATTAGTAATTTTACACGCAATACCAATTTGGGTGGAACCATTTCATGGACAACCAATATCAAAGAAGGTTTTGACATGAATTTCTCTTCTAATTCAAATTTGACAATGGCGCGTTATACATTGCAGCCACAACAAAATGGTGATTTCTTTACCCAAACAGTTTCTACCGAGGCAACAATCTACTCTAAAAGCGGTTGGGTTTTATCTACCGATTTTGATTATATCTACAATGGCGGTAGAAGTGAAGGATTTAATACGAGTATACCACTTTGGAATGCAAGCTTATCTAAGCAAATGCTAAAAAATAAAGCCGGTGAACTAAAGTTCTATGTATTTGATTTATTGAATCAAAATATCAGCATCTCTAGAAATGTTACGAGCAATTTTATTCAGGACATGCAAACCCGTGTTTTAAAGCGCTACTTCATGATTAGCTTTACGTATAATTTGCGCAAATTTGGCGCAACGCAAGGTCCACAAAATCCAATGATGCGTATGATGCAAATGCCAGGTGCAGAGCGTCAGATGAATAATATGATGCGTACGTTTAGAGGCGGTGGACAGTAATAGAATTAAAAAATAAAGAAATTGAAAAAGGCCACTCTTTGTTTGGGTGGCCTTTGTTTTACTTACAAGCGTTAGCAAAACAACAGTTTTTTTACTAAAACCCCCTATTTTACTACAAACTAGCTTATTTTTATGCCTTCTAAATTACAATCTAAGCTTTAGTGAATACAGCATTTCCATATAAACACACATTAAGCAACCTGGCATATAATTGTTTGGTTCCTGTGGCTGAGCTTCTGGTCCGATCGCGACGTGGATGCTGATAGGACGAGCAATTGGCACTTGCCCCTATCAGTGAAAAATACCCCAGTTTAATTTTCATTTATTTTTTCTACAATTTTAATTGAAGGCGTTGGAACAAAAAATAATTGTTCGCGTAGCAAATGCTAGCGACGTTACATATGCTCAAACCATTACAGATGAAATGGAATCTTCTGCAAAAGCCAGAGGTACTGGTATTGCCAAAAGAACCCCCGAATACGTTGCTAAAAAAATGGAAGAGGGCAAGGCGGTTATTGCTGTTGAACAAGATGGCACATGGGTAGGATTTTGCTATATAGAAGTATGGGGCCACGAAACCTTTGTAGCTAATAGCGGACTCATTGTTGCACCTGCGCACCGAAAAAGTGGTGTTGCAAAACTCATCAAGCAAACAATTTTTCAATTATCGAGAGAGCGTTATCCAACAGCAAAAATATTTGGTTTAACAACGGGCCTCGCTGTCATGAAAATCAATAGTGACCTGGGTTACGAGCCTGTTACCTATAGTGAATTAACAGATGATGAAGAGTTTTGGGCGGGCTGTAAAAGCTGTATCAACTACGAAATTTTACTAAGTAAAGAGCGTAAAAATTGTATGTGTACTGCGATGTTGTATGATCCTGCGGATCATTATACAACCCAAGAAACATCCGAAGAGTTTAAAAGCAACTCTAAACTTTATGAGCGCTTTATGAAATTCAAACAAAATAATTTATTAAAGTGGTTTAGAAAAAGAGAGAAGCATACTAGCAACAAAAATTCAATCGAAAAAAAATAATAAAATGGCAACTGAATTACATCAAGTGAAAGCTGGCGATAAAGTGGTGCTTGGGTTTAGCGGGGGTTTAGACACGTCTTATTGCGTTAAATATTTAACCGACGAAAAAGGCTATGAAGTTCATAGTGTGATTGTAAACACCGGTGGTTTTTCGGAAGAAGAATTAAAAAACATTGAAGCACACGCCTACAATTTAGGCGTAAAAACACATACCACGATTGATGCTGTTACCTCATACTACGATAGCATCATAAAGTATTTGATTTATGGAAATGTGCTAAAAAACAATACGTACCCACTCAGTGTTAGTGCTGAGCGTTTAAGTCAGGCCCTTCATATTGCGGAACACGCCAAAAAAATGAATGCGACAGCTGTGGTGCATGGAAGTACAGGCGCTGGTAATGATCAGGTTCGTTTTGATATGGTTTTTCATATCATGATTCCTGGCGTAACTATCATTACGCCTATTAGAGATATGCAACTTAGTAGAGAAGATGAAATTGCTTATTTAAAATCAAAGGGCGTTACCATGAACTTTGAAAAAGCAGCTTATTCGATTAATAAAGGACTATGGGGTACCAGTGTTGGTGGTAAAGAAACATTAACGTCGAAAGGTATGTTACCAGAGTCTGCGTGGCCTACACAAGTAACAGCAACAGGAACCGAAGAACTGAGTTTGCATTTTGAAAAAGGTGCATTAACTATGATTAATGATAAGCGTTTTGATCATCCAACAAAAGCCATTCAATATTTACAAACTATAGCTGGTGCTTATGGCATTGGACGTGATATTCATGTGGGTGATACCATTATTGGTATTAAAGGTCGTGTTGGTTTTGAAGCAGCAGCACCCATGGTTATTTTAAAAGCACACCATGCGCTTGAAAAGCATGTGTTAACCAAGTGGCAATTAAATTGGAAAGATCAATTGGCACAGTTTTATGGCAACTGGTTGCACGAAGGTCAAATTATGGACCCGGTGATGCGTGATATAGAAGCGTTTTTAGAAAATGCACAAGAAAATGTTACGGGTACGGTATTTGTTCAATTACACCCATACCGTTTTTCGGTAATTGGCATTGAATCTGCATTTGATTTAATGAGCAGTAAGTTTGGCAAATACGGTGAAATGAATAGTGGCTGGTCTGGTGAAGACGTGCGTGGATTTTCAAAAATATTTGGCAACCAAACCTCTATATACCACAGCATCAAAAATAGCCAATCATGAAAAAAATAAATGTAGGTATTGCTGGTGGCGCAGGGTATACCGGTGGCGAGCTATTAAGAATACTTGTTCATCATCCAGAGGTCCATATTTCATTTGTACATAGCAGTAGTAATGCGGGTAAGCCTGTATCTGCTGTCCACACAGATTTAATTGGTGACACAGATCTTATTTTTACCAATACCTTTTTAGATTCTATTGATGTTTTGTTTTTATGCATGGGTCATAACGAATCAAAAAAATTATTAGCAGAACAAACTATTGCAGCGTCCGTATCTATCATTGATTTATCACAAGATTTTAGACTTACGCCTAACGCTACCATTGCGGATAGAACTTTTGTTTACGGATTGCCAGAACTCAATCGTGAAAAAATAACAACAGCAAAAAATATTGCCAATCCAGGCTGTTTTGCAACCGCCATTCAGTTGGCATTGTTGCCACTGGCAAAATCAGGCCTACTTCAAGATATTTATACAACAGGCATTACTGGATCAACGGGTGCAGGACAATCATTAAGTGCAACCTCGCATTTTAGTTGGCGCGCTAATAATATTCAGGCCTATAAAACACTCGATCACCAGCACGTTTTTGAAATTGTACAATCCTTGAATCATTTGCAATCAGATGCTCCACTTAGTTCAAGTGGCGAAGGACCTGGTTTACATTTTGTGCCATGGCGTGGTGATTTTACAAGAGGTATTTATACCAGTTCTGTTATTGATTGTAGTTTACCAATCGAAGCCGTTCAGGAAATGTATGCTAGTTATTATGCGGCACATCCATTTGTTGTAATGTCTGATACTGCTATACATTTAAAGCAAGTAGTGAACACTAATAAATGCGTACTGCAAATTGAAAAGCAGGGTAATAAACTAGTTGTGCATAGTGCAATCGATAATTTAATTAAAGGCGCTAGTGGGCAAGCTGTTCAGAACATGAATTTACTTTTTGGACTAGATGAAACAACGGGTCTTTTATTTAAAGCAAACTTTTTTTAGCCATGAAACTATTTGACGTATATCCACTCAATAATATTACCATTACAAAAGCCAAGGGTTCTTATGTATGGGACGAAAAAGGAACGGAGTACTTAGATATGTACGGCGGACATGCTGTAATTAGTATTGGTCATACGCATCCATACTGGGTATCAGCTATAGAAACACAACTTCATAAAATTGCCTTTTATTCTAACTCTGTTATCATACCCATTCAAACGCAGTTAGCCCACAAAATTGGAACCATAAGTGGCAAAAATAATTTTCAACTTTTTTTATGCAATAGCGGTGCAGAAGCGAACGAAAATGCATTAAAGCTTGCCTCTTTTGTAACAGGGCGTAAAAAAATTATTGCCTTTACAGGATCTTTTCATGGGAGAACTTCACTTGCAGTAGCCGCCACAGACAACTCATCCATTGTAGCGCCTGTTAATGAAACAGATAATATTATTTTCTTACCATTTAACGATGAAGCTGCACTTCAGGCTTGTTTTGATACTGAGGGGGATCGTATTGCTGCCGTTATAACTGAAGGCATACAGGGTGTAGGAGGTATCAGGGTTGCATCTAATTCTTTTTTACAATTAATTAGATCACTATGTACTATGCACGGAGCACTATATGTAGCAGATAGTGTACAGTGTGGATATGGAAGAACAGGACAATTTTTTGCGCACGACGCTGCAGGCGTAGATGCTGATATTTATTCGATGGCAAAAGGTATGGGGAACGGTTTTCCAATTGGTGGTATTCTAATTGCGCCACATATTGCACCTAAGTTCGGCATGTTGGGTACCACGTTTGGTGGCAATCATTTGGCATGCGCAGCTGCACTTGCAGTGGTAGACGTAATGGAAAATGAAAATTTATTGGAGGCCGCAGCAAGTAATGGTGCTTACTTAATAGAAGCGCTTAAAAAAATTGACATACTTGAAAATGTTAGAGGCAGGGGTCTTATGATTGGATTTGATGTGCCTGATAGCATTAAAGATTTGAAAAAGGTACTCCTCCAAGAATTTAAAGTATTTACTGGTGAGGCAAAACCTAATGTGATAAGACTGCTTCCTTCTTTAGCAATTTCAAGAGCGGAGATAGATATATTTTTAGAAAGACTGCAAAAAGCCATTCAATCATTGTCATGAAAAAATTTATCCAAGTAGGCGACGTATCAGATATTCAAGCACTCATAAATAAAGGACTTGAATACAAGCAACATCCATTTATGGATAAAATGCTTGGTGCCGGCAAGCGTGTAGGTCTTTTATTTTTAAATCCTAGTTTGCGCACTAGACTTAGTACACAAGTAGCCGCACAAAATTTAGGGATGGATGCCGTTGTTTTTAACGTAGACAAAGAAGGCTGGGCTTTAGAATTTGCAGAAGGCGCTATCATGAATGGCACTTCTGTTGAACATGTAAAAGATGCTGCACCTGTTTTGGGCCAGTACTTCGATATTTTATGTATCCGTACATTCCCAGGATTACATAATAGAGAGGATGATTATGCCGAAATCATTATCAATCAATTTATTAAATATGCCGGCGTACCAGTGGTAAGCCTCGAAAGTGCAACACTACATCCACTTCAATCTTTAACAGATTTAATAACCATTCAAGAATCTATCAAAGATACTGGGCTTCTCAAAAAACCTAAAGTTGTATTAACCTGGGCGCCTCACATTAAGGCATTGCCACAATGTGTGGCTAACAGCTTTGCACAGTGGACAACGGCTGCAAACTTTGCCGATTTTGTAATCACACATCCTGCGGGGTATGAATTAGCAGAAAGTTATACAAACGGTGCCACTATAACGCATGATCAAGCTGCAGCACTTGAAGGAGCGGATTTTGTGTATGTGAAAAACTGGAGTTCTTACAATGATTATGGTAAGGTTTTTTCTACCGATCCTGCGTGGATGTTAACTGCAAAATCACTTAGCCTTTCCAATAACGCAAAAGTGATGCACTGTTTACCCGTTAGAAGAAATGTAGAGCTTTCTGATGAAATTTTAGATAGCCCTCATAGTTTAGTTACGAACCAGGCAGGTAACAGGGTATGGGCTGCACAAGCGGTATTGTCCACCATTTTATCTTCAAAAAAATAAGCGTGGAAAAATTATCCGTTATAAAAGTAGGCGGCAACATTATAGATAACGAAGCAAATCTTGCTTCTTTTTTAAGTGCCTATGCAGCAGTAGAAGGAAAGAAAATTTTAATTCATGGAGGTGGTAAATTAGCAACTAAAATGGCCACTGATTTAGATATACCACAGCAAATGGTAGATGGCAGAAGAATCACAGATGCTGCTACGCTTAAAATTGTAACGATGGTATATGCTGGATACATTAATAAAAATATTGTAGCAGTACTTCAATCAAAAAACGTAAATGCACTTGGCATCTGTGGTGCTGATGCTAACATTATACCTGCGCATAAAAGAATAAACGTTACAACCGATTATGGTTTTGTAGGTGATATCGACGCCGTTGACACAGAAAAAATCACAGCTTTTTTACAAGCCGGTTTATCACTGGTAGTGGCACCCATTACACATGATGGCGCAGGACAATTATTAAATACCAATGCCGATACTATGGCGCAGGCCATTGCTACGGCACTCAGCAGCAAATATGAAGTATCTTTAGTGTATTCTTTTGAAAGAAAAGGGGTGCTGTCATCTATAGCGGATGCTAATAGCGTTATACCTATTATCAATCCTCAAAATTATGCGGCGTTAAAAGAGAGTGGTCAAGTAAATGAAGGAATGATTCCAAAACTTGACAATGCTTTTGAAGCCTTGCATAAAGGAGTTAGTAGGGTTATCATTGGAGACGCTTTAGACTTAGTAGCATTATTAAATGGCTCTGGGGGTACTACCATTCAAAAAAATTAATACATACTTGGAAGCAAATAAAAAAACATGCGAGGTTTCTGCAACGGCTTTATTACAAAAGCTTATTGCGACCCCTTCTTTTAGTAAAGAAGAGGACGCTACTGCGTCCATTTTATTTGACTATTTAATGGAACATGTCGTAACGCCTAGTAGGCACCTGAATAATGTTTGGGCTACTAATAAACACTTTGATCCTACAAAGCCAACAATACTTTTAAATTCTCACCACGATACTGTAAAGCCAAATGCTGGCTACACAATTGATCCGTATGACCCTATTATTAAAGAGGGTAAATTATATGGATTAGGAAGTAATGATGCTGGTGCTTCACTTGTATCACTACTTCATGTTTTTTTGCATTATTACACACAGGAAAATTTAGCCTACAACATCATTTTTGCAGGTACTGCCGAAGAAGAAATTTCTGGAAAAAATGGAATAGAAAGTTTGGTACCTTATTTACCAGCTATTCATTGTGCTATTATTGGCGAACCTACTGCTATGCAATTAGCAGTAGCTGAGCGGGGCTTAATGGTATTAGACGTTGTGGTACCAGGCATTGCAGGGCATGCAGCTAGAGGCGAAGGGCAAAATGCAATTTACAATGCGCTACCTGTTATCGACGTTTTTAAAAATTTCAGGTTTTCAAAAGTTTCAGAATTATTAGGTCCGGTAAGCCAAACAGTAACCGTTATTGAAACAACCAATAAGGCGCATAATGTAGTGCCACCCGATTGTAAATTGGTGGTAGATGTGCGTGTAAATGAGTGTTATTCATTCGATCAAATTATAGCAGAGCTTCAAGTAGAAATAAATAATGTAGCGGTAACATTAACGCCAAGGAGCACGCGCCTTAAATCTTCGGCTATAGCACTAGATCATCCGCTTGTAAAAGCTGGCATCGCTATTGGTAGTAAGCCCTACGGTTCACCAACAACATCTGATAAAGCGCTTGTTTCATTTCCGGCTTTAAAAATGGGTCCTGGAGAATCGGCAAGAAGTCATAGCGCTGATGAATTTGTGTTTGTTGAAGAAATAGAAAACGGAATACAAAAATATATTGAATTGTTAGATCAGGTATTACTTAATAAGTAGTGGCTGTATAAAAAATTGGAACAATGAAACTTTGGCAAAAAAATACAAACGTAGCATCGGCAGTAGAAAATTTTACGGTTGGAAACGATCCGGCATTTGATGCCATGCTCGCACCCTTTGACGTGCTTGGCTCACTCGCTCATGTGCGCATGCTTGCTCAGGTTGGTTTGTTGGAATCATCTGAAAGGCAGTTAATTGACGCAGCATTAAAAAATATTTATAAGCAGGTAATTACGCCAGGCTTTGTATTACCAACAGGTGTAGAAGATATTCATTCTTACGTAGAACTATTGTTAACAGAACAATTAGGTGATGCAGGTAAAAAAATTCATAGTGCAAGAAGTAGAAATGATCAGGTACTTGTAGATTTAAAATTATACTTGCGTCATGAAATTATGGAGCTTGTTGGAAGCGTTCAGTCATTATTTACACTACTACAAACACAGAGCGAAAAATACAAAAATCATTTACTGCCTGGCTACACGCATTTACAGCTTGCCATGCCATCTTCATTTGGACTCTGGTTTGGTGCCTACGCCGAAAGTTTGGTAGACGATTTAATTACATTACAAAGTGCCTATAAAGTAGTCAATAAAAATCCACTTGGATCTGCGGCAGGATACGGATCATCATTTCCCATTAGCCGTAGTGTCACCACTGTTTTACTTGGCTTCGAAAATCTAAACTACAATGTGGTGTATGCACAGATGGGTCGTGGAAAGGCAGAACGAATTACTGCTATGGCGCTTGCAAATATTGCGGACACGCTTGCAAAAATGAGTATGGACGCCTGTCTTTACTTAAATCAAAACTTTGATTTTATTTCTTTTCCCGCAGAGCTTACAACGGGATCAAGTATCATGCCGCACAAAAAAAATCCGGATGTATTTGAACTGATTCGTTCGCATTGTAACCGTATTAAAGCACTACCCAACGAAGTAATGCTTATGACCACCAATTTACCTTCTGGATACCATAGGGATTTACAACTTCTAAAAGAGCATTTATTTCCTGCATTCAATACCTTACAGGAATGTCTCGCTATGGCGAAACTTATGTTTGAGTCTATTCAGGTAAAAGAAACCATTTTGTTAGACGAAAAGTATAAATATGCATTTAGCGTCGAGGAAGTAAACAAATTGGTTTTAAAAGGTGTTCCCTTTAGAGACGCATACAAACAAGTAGGTATGGACATCGAAAATGGCAATTTTAGGTATAGTACTTCTATAAACCATACCCACGAGGGTAGTATGGGTAATTTGTGCAATGATAAAATTGAAAAAATGATGCAAGAAGTGCTTGCTGGCTTTAATTTTGCTATTGCTAGTAATGCAGTAGCTGCCCTACTAAATGACTAAATTATTTATTTACATTTGATACTTAAAAAACAATTCATGAAACGTATTCTTTTTTGCCTATTACTCGCATCTTTTGGTGCTAATGCACAAGTAAAAAAAGCAACTGCTCCAAAAGCAGTGGTAAAACCTGCTGCTAAACCTGCAATTGCTGTAAAACCAGTGAATGTGTTTAAAAATGGTGCGGATAGTGCTGGTTATGCCCTAGGTGTTCGTATTGGTCAAAATTTAAAAGCACAGGGTTTTGACGCCATCAACCTGCCTAATTTATACCGTGCGATAGGAGACGTATTTACGGGTAAGGCTTCGGCACTTCCTGAAGCAGTATTGGATAAGTGTATTGGTGAATTTGTGCAAAAAGCAAATGAACAAAAATCGGCGGGTTCTAAAAAAGCAGCAGCAGCATTTTTAGCTGACAATGCAAAAAAACCTGGTGTTGTAACCCTTCCTTCAGGGCTGCAATATATAGTTGTTAAAGCAGGTACAGATACAACAAAACCTAAGTTAACTGATAAAGTAAAATGTCATTACCATGGTACTTTATTAGATGGCAGCATTTTTGATAGTTCAATGGATCGTGGAGAACCAGTTGTGTTTCCAGTGAACGGTGTTATCAAAGGATGGCAGGAAGCTTTACAGTTAATGACTGTTGGTAGCAAATGGAAATTGTATGTGCCTTCAGATTTAGCTTATGGCGACAGTTCGCCGAGTCCTTCGATTGGACCAGGTTCACTTTTAGTTTTTGATGTAGAATTAATTAGTATCGAAAAAGAATAATTTTCTTTTATAAAATTAAGCCATGCGTTTTTTAAAATCTAGCAGTTCGTTTTTAGTTATTTTATGTAGTGCCGTATTGTTAGCACTTCAAAGCTGCTCTCCCAATAATGTTACCCTTCAAAATGGGTATAAAAAACATTTTGAAGAGGCTGGTTTGACAGGTTCTTTTGGACTTTTTGACAATGGCTCTGGTGAGTTTTATATTTATAATCTGGCACAGTTTAAAGATTCTAGTTATGCACCTGCATCCACTTTTGAAATTGTAAATGCACTTGTAGGTATTGAAACCGGAAGAATTGTGGATGAAAAAATGACGCTTTCTGTAGATAATGCTGGCCCAATTCGCATGGATAGTGCCTTTAAACAAACTTCAACGCCTTACTTTATGGAAGTGGCGCGAAGAATTGGAAAAGACACCATGCAACACTGGTTAGATAGTTTACAATATGGAACCAAAAAAATGGGGAATGCCGTTGATTCTTTTTGGTTTAATAACAACCTAACTGTCAGACCCGATGAGCAGTTGGGGCTTGTAAAGAAATTGTATTTTGGCCAATTGCCTTTTCAAAAGCGTAGTCAAGAAATGGTTAAAAAGCTAATGGTACAAACTGCCAATGCCAATTATACATTGAGTTATAAAACCGGACTCAGTTACAAACAAAATGGCAAAGCAGTTGCTTGGGTTGTTGGTTGGATTGAAGAAAACAGACACCCTTACTTTTTTGTATTACAATCAGAAAGTGCCGCAAACAGCGATATAAAAAATGCAAGTATGTTGGTACTTAATAAAATATTAAAAGAGCAAGGTTTTTTTGAAGGTAAAAGATAAGCTAACTACAATTCGTTTTATGATGGAATATTACTGCCCTTCTTTAACACAAATAAGTCGACTTAAAACAAGAGAAGTGACCATTGGTCAAGTCAAAATTGGTAATGGCCACCCCATTCGCGTGCAAACCATGACCACCACTGATTCGCTTGATACCATGGCAACGGTGGAGCAAACGATTCGTTGTATCGAAGCAGGTGCCGAACTTGTACGTATCACGGCGCCAAGTAAAAAAGAAGCAGAAAATTTATTGAATATAAAAAATGAATTACGTGCAAGAGGTTATGATACGCCGATTGTTGCTGACATTCATTTTACGCCCAATGCCGCCGAAATTGCTGCCCGCATTGTAGAAAAAGTGCGCATCAATCCAGGTAATTATGTAGATAAGAAAAAGTTTGAACTCATAGAATATTCTGATCAGGATTATGCCGAAGAGATAGAAAGAATTACAGAAAGATTTACCCCACTCGTTTTAATTTGTAAGGAGCACGGAACGGCGATGCGTATTGGTACGAATCATGGATCACTGAGTGATCGTATCATGAGTAGATACGGCGATACCCCAATGGGTATGGTTGAAAGTGCTATGGAATTTTTGCGTATCGCTAGGGCCAATGATTATCATAACATTGTGCTGAGTATGAAGGCCAGTAATCCGCAAGTAATGGTGCAGGCTTACCGTTTACTTATTCAGCAAATGCAACTTGAATTTAATGAGTGCTACCCACTTCATTTGGGTGTAACGGAAGCGGGTGATGGAGAAGATGGACGCGTAAAAAGCGCAGCAGGCATTGGTACCTTATTAGAAGATGGCATTGGTGATACCATTCGCGTAAGTTTAACAGAAGATCCTGAATTTGAAATTCCGGTATGTAGAGACCTCGTTAAAAGGTATACACAAGCAGAAGATAGCGCTAGTGCAAAACATACTTCTTTAGGCATAATTCCACCAGTTCAAAAACTTACCTACAATCCTTTTGTATACAAGCGCAGACCAAGTGTAGCGGTATCTAATTTGGGTGCCCAACAAGTACCCATTGTGATTGCAGATTTTAGCAAGATTGAAAAAATTGAACCCGTACATTTAACATCTATTGGTTATACCTATGATGCTGTTACAGATAAATGGAATATTGGTGATCAGGCAGCCGATTATATTTTTACTGGCCACCAGCTCATACATTTTGAACTACCAGGCACATTAAAAGTGATTGTATATCCTGCAACCTGGGTAGCACAAAATACTTCAGACAAGTATATACCCATATTTGATATCGCAGGTTACGATAGTGAAACACAAAAGCATCCAAAGCAAAACTTTGTTATGATGGATTGTTTTAGTGATGAAACACCCATCAATGATTTTACACATCTAGAGCGTATTGCAAACGATCCTACAGCCATTTTATGCTTGAGTAGTAAACATAAAAATGCAATGCCTGCAGTTCGCCGCATGTTTATGGCACTTCAAGAAAAGCAAATAAATAATCCCGTAGTAATTACTGTTGACAGTGATTGGAATACTACAGATGAGCACCTCATTCATTTTGCTACAGAAGCAGGAGCCCTTTTATTAGATGGCTTTGGAGATGGACTTTGCTTAGGTTTAACATCCAAAAGTTATGCTGCACAAACAGCAAACACTTCTAAAGATACAAGTGGCAGAAACTACAATTCAAATGCTAGTATAGAAGCATTTATCAATGCTACCGCATTTACCATATTACAAGCTACACGTACGCGTATTTCTAAAACAGAATACATTTCTTGTCCTAGCTGCGGCAGAACCTTGTTTAATTTACAGGAAACAACTGCAAAAATTAGATCAGTTACCAATCATTTAAAAGGTGTTAAAATTGCCATCATGGGATGTATTGTAAATGGTCCCGGAGAAATGGCAGACGCTGATTTTGGTTATGTAGGAAGTGGCCCAGGAAAAATTACACTTTACAAGGGTAAGGAAGTTGTCAAAAAAAATGTAGATAGTGAAATTGCCGTAGATGAACTCATTCATTTATTAAAAGAACACGATGCATGGGTTGATCCTGCTTAATCTAATACTCTATGTATCCAATTGTTTATTCATTCTTTTATTTGATTTCTTTATTGCCACTGCGGGTATTGTATATTTTATCTGATGGTATTTATGGAATACTCTATTACGTCATTGGATACCGTAAAAATGTAGTTCGTCAAAATTTACTGATTGCTTTTCCGGAAAAATCTGATCTTGACCGAAAAAAAATTGAAAAAGCTTTTTACCATCAGTTTGTAGATACTTTTATTGAAGCCATAAAGCTCATTAGTATGAGCGAGAAAGAGTTTAGTAAAAGGTTTTCAATTGATATTGAAGTACTCAATAATTTGTATGCTACCGGACAAAATGTTCAATTGGTAGCAGGCCATTTTTTTAGTTGGGAATTTGCAAACCTTGGTATTGCAAAACAATCGGCGTATCCATTTATTGGCGTGTACATGCCACTTTCCAATAAAGTAATTGATAAAATCATGTACAAAATGAGAAGTCGTTTTGGTACAATTTTAATTTCTACTTCAGAGTTTCGAAATAATTTTCCAAAATATGCAAGTGGAAGGTATGCCCTTGCACTTGTAGCAGACCAAAATCCAGGTAGGTTAGACAGGGCGTTTTGGGCTAAATTTTTTACCAAACCCGCTCCATTTGTATTAGGTCCAGAAAAAGGCGCGCGTGCTAGTAATGCCGCCGTTGTATTTGTAGATTTTTTTCCTGTTAAAAGAGGTTATTATAAAGCAGAATTAGAGCTTGTGACAACTGCTCCAAATTATTATAAGGAGGGGGCACTGACCAAACTATTAATAGAAAAAATTGAAGGCGCTATTCGTAAAAGACCTTCTAATTATTTGTGGAGTCATCGCAGATGGAAATGGACGGAAGAGGCAGAAAAATATGCGCACCTGATGGTTTAAACTTCTTCTGCAATAACGGTTTGCTCTATGTCAAATTTATCAGACAGTTCGCTTATTGCTTTAAATCCACCCACTACATTTCTGATATTATGGATGCCCTGTCTTTTGATAAGGGAAGAAGCAATCACACTTCTGTATCCGCCAGCACAGTGAATATAAATATTTTGATTGTCGTCAAAATTAGCCATGCTCGCAGGGTCTGTTAATTCATCTAATGGAATGGTTAATGCTTCCTTGATATGACCGTTGTCAAATTCTGAAGTTTTTCTAACATCCACAATCACCATATTTGGATCAAATGGAATGTCCATGGCAAGTTCATCAGCTTCTACATCTATAATTAAATCGATGGGTTCACTATCTTTTGACCAAGCATCAAAGCCACCTGCTAAATGTCCAATGATGTTTTCAAATCCAACACGCGCAAGCCTAACAATCGATTCTTTTTCGGTACCAGGTTCGCAAACGAGTAAAATAGCCTTGTCAAAAGGTAATAGGGTGCCAGCAAATTCTGCAAAACGTCCTTCGAGGCCTATGCTGACAGATCCAGGAATAAATCCTTGTGTAAAAACAGTTGCATTTCTGGTATCTAAAATAACAGGTTCAAACTTTGTTATTTGTTCTTTAAAGGCAGCAACGCTTAATGCTTTCATACCATTTGCTAAAACAGTATCCAAACTTTCGTAGCCTTCCTTATTTATTTTTGCGTTGATTGGAAAATATTGTGGAGGTGCCGTAAGACCTTCTGTAACAGCTTTTATAAACGCTTCTTTTGTTTGCGGTTGTAAGGCATAGTTGGTTTGCTTTTGGATGCCAATGGTACTAAAAGTTTCGGAACCTAAATTTTTGCCACAGCTACTGCCAGCCCCGTGCGCTGGATAAACAATAACATCGTTGGCAAGCGGCATAATTTTTTCGTGTAGGCTATCATACAACATACCGGCCAATTCTTCCATGGTAATTTCGTTGTCTTTTTGTGCCAGATCCGGTCTTCCCACATCACCCACAAAAAGTGTATCACCAGTAAAAATAGCATGGTCTTTTTCGGCATCATCTTTAAGTAGATAGCAACTGCTTTCAAGCGTGTGGCCAGGTGTATGAAGTACTTGTAGTGTTACATCACCTATCTCAAAAATTTGATTGTCTTTTGCAACCGTAACTTCAAATTTTGTAACTGTATTTGGCCCATACACAATGCTAGCGCCTGTTGCAGCAGCTAAGTCTAAATGGCCAGAAACAAAATCGGCATGAAAGTGCGTTTCAAAAATATATTTGATTGTTGCATTTCTTTGCTTAGCAAGTTGCAGGTATGCATCTATATCCCTTAATGGATCGATGATAGCTGCAATGCCATTACTCTCAATATAATAAGCTGATTCTGAAATACAGCCCGTATACAGTTGTTGTACAAACATGATGTAATAAAAAGTACTAGCCTACAAGTGTTTCCACAAATCCTACAACTTCTGCTAATCGCGTGTAGTTGACAGAATAAAAAATAAACTTGCCTTCTCTGGTTGTTGCAACAATACCTGCTCTTCTTAAGATGGCTAAATGTTGTGATGCTACAGATTGTTCGAGTCTAAGTTTTACATAGATTTCGGTAACCGTCATTTTCTGACTTTCGTCTAGTAATTTGATGATTTGTTGACGAAGTTTGTGGTTAATGGAGCGAAGTATAAGGGCTGCTTTTTTGGCGTGCAAAAAATCAACTTTTACGGGCGCTTTTCCATTATTTAAAACCACTGATTGTAATGAGTTGCTCATGACAATAAAGAGTTATTGGGGGGTTAATAAACTTAATTGCAATGTGAAGATACACTAAGAAAATGATAATGTATAAATAACTTATAATAAATTATTTTAATTTGGAAAAAACTTAAGTAGGATTAAATTAGGCTTTACGAGTATCATGAAAGGCTTTGATATACAGCGGTTCGCTGTAGGCCAGGTCTAAAAAATCGGCTAAAGCAAAGGCATTTTCGGTTAATGCTAGCATGTCTGATGCGCCGTAAGAGATACTGGTATCAAAATGAGCATTGGGATGCTCGCAAATGGTCTTGAATTTTTCGGCCCCATCTCCCACAAATAAAATGGGTTCCTTATCAAGTTCGTTTTTAAAAGACAAGGGATCTAAAATGAGGGCAGTGCTAGTTGTTAAAGGTTCTAAACTATGCGCATAAATACCTGTAAAAACCTCCATTCTTCTGGCGTCTAATAGTGCACAAATGGCTGAATCGTGGTTGGGATATTTATGTTTTGCGGCAGCAGCAATGATTTGAAGGGTATTGATACCGATTAGTGGCTTACCTAAGGCGTATGCAATCCCTTTGGCTGTTGCCATACCCACCCGAAGACCCGTGTAACTGCCCGGTCCTATGCTAATGGCAACCGCATCTAAACTATTTAATGCAATACCAGTTTGCTTGCACAAAGTTTCGATGGCGGGTTGAATAAAACTAGCATGACTTTTTTGATCAGTAGTTTCATGGCACGCGGTTACAGCTCCGTCTTTACTCATGCAAACGCTGGCGTGTGCCGTTGCCGTATAAATGAGTAAAAATGTTGCCATGCTAATTGGTGTTAATCTTGGATTGTGGTTTTATTGCAAATTTAGGTTGGCAAACTCATAGAAAATCATCAACTTGCTTAAACTTTAAAATAAAAAGATGCCTAAAGAAAT
>JBIKIS010000109.1:0-6789 GCA_044361485.1 Sediminibacterium sp. | reverse complement strand
CAGTCTAATGTGATCATTACCCCTCATATTGCCGGTTATAGCCATGAAGCCTTCTATTTAATGGCTAAAATTGTACTAGATAAGCTTGGAATCTAATTAAATTAATTATTTTTGACGTCCAACGCTGCAGTCAAATGTGGCGTTGTCTTTTTTTATCCAACTTAAAGCTACTATATGAGTGATACGAATATGTATGTAACGATGGAGACATTTGAAAAAATGCGTGAGGAGTTACAAAAGATGAAATCTATAGACCGTCCTGCGGCATCTAGAGCAATCGCTGAAGCTAGAGAAAAAGGAGATTTAAAAGAGAATGCCGAATACGATGCTGCTAAAGAAGCGCAGGGTATGCTTGAAGCAAAAATCAAGCAACTAGAAGGTGTGATTGCTAATGCTAAAATTGTAGATACTAAAACCATTGATACAAGTAAAGTAACCATACTTACCAAAGTGACCATTACCAATATGGGCACCAAAAAAACAGTTACATACCAACTTGTTGGAGAAAAAGAAGCAGATTTAAAAGCACAAAAAATTTCAGGTACATCCCCAATAGGTAAAGGTCTTATGGGTAAAGTGGTTGGTGAAATTGCAGAGATCCAAACACCTGCTGGTGTGCTTAAATTTAGAATTGACAACATTACAGTTTAATAGCACGCTATGACATTGTTTTCTAAAATCATCGCTGGAGAAATCCCTTCTTATAAAATTTTAGAAGACGACTATTTTTATGCTTTTTTAGATGTGTTTCCTTTAGTTGAAGGGCATGTTTTAGTTGTCCCTAAAAATGAAACCGATAAATTTTTTGATTTGCAAGATGCCTACCTTCAAAAAATATTGGTATTTGCAAAACCTATTGCTAAAGCTATCGAAAAAGCATTTCCTTGTAACCGTTGTGGTATCAGTGTTGTAGGGCTTGAAGTGCCGCATGCACACCTTCATTTGATGCCCATTAATAGCGCCAACGATATTAATTTTACTAAACAAAAAATCAAGGTAACACCTGAATTGTTAGCCTCCATACAAAGTAAAATTGTAGCGGCATTATAAGTAAGTATTTTATTTACAGCTTAACTTTCCCCGGATTTTTTGCAATAAAATCATCCCATCCTTTAAATCCTTTTCCTGCTGCGGCTGCTAAGGGTGACGAACTTTGGTAGTAATGACAAAGTGCAACTGCAAGGGCATCAGTAGCATCAAAATATTGAGGCTTTACTTCAATACTAAGTGTGCGTTGAAGCATTTGCCAAACCTGATCTTTACTTGCATTACCATTACCCGTAATGGATTGTTTTACTTTTTTAGGTGCATATTCGGTAACAGAGAGTCCTGTTTGCATGGCAGCAGCAATGGCAACGCCTTGAGCCCTTCCTAGTTTGAGCATACTTTGTACGTTCTTTCCAAAAAATGGCGCTTCGATAGCAAAGGTAGTAGGCTTGTATAATTTAATAAGTTCAACCACTTTGCTATGAATCATTTCTAACCTAGCATAAATGTCTTTTTGCCCCGTAAGTTTTAAGGCATCAATTAAAATCACTTGTGGAGTACTACCAGTAACCCTAAGTAATGCATAACCCATGAGTTGGGTGCCGGGGTCAATGCCTAATATGATCTGGTCTTTTTTCAATTTGATGTGAAATTACAAGCTTCCTTTGAGATTCTACCTACTTTTGCTAGACAAGCTTTTTTAAAAACCTTAATGACTTTGGTGCTGCAAAAGAAAATAAATATCGTAGTTCAATACCTGGTGGCTCCCATCTTATTTGTTTGGCTTTGCTATTCGATTTATCATCAAATAAATGCCCAAGAACAGCTACCCAGTTTTATCGCTTCACTACAACAAATCCCTTTTGTCAGCGCCTTTAGTTATTTGATTGTCATCATCTTCTTAACAGCATGTAATTGGGGCTTAGAAGCCTATAAATGGAAAGCGCTTACCTACAATTTGGAGCCACTTAGTTTTAAAGCTGCTTTTGCAGCCATCTTAACGGGTCAGGCAGTATCTTTTTCTAGTATAAATAGGGTGGGGGAATCTATTGGAAAGTCTATGCTACTTTCAGATGGCAACCGTTTAAAAGGTGTCGTACTTTCTTTTGTGGCAAGTGCAAGTCAGCTGCTTATTACTTTACTCGCTGGCCTCATTGCATTTGTTTGTATGTATCCTACTTTGTATCCAAAGTTACAAGCACAGCTTCACTTATCTGATACAGCTTTTTATGTGTTGGGTAGTGCTTTGTTATTGATGGTTGTTTTATTGATGATCATTTATTTTGCAATTCCATTTTTTGCAAACAAACTTGCAAAAGCTTCTTTTTTTTCGAGATATATTTTTTTATTGACATCTGTGCAGGCCATTCCTAAAAGGCTGTTAGTAAAGCTCATCCTTATTTCTGGCGCACGATACCTTGTATTTCTACTTCAGTATTTGTTAATTTTTACATTATGTAGCGTAGACATATCCGCTTCACATATATTGTCGCTTACTGCCCTCCTTTTTTTAATTCTTGCCATTATACCTACCTTAACATTAGCAGAATTAGGAATTAGAGGAAAAGTAAGTTTATTTTTATTTGGTATTTATAGTACCAATACGATAGGTATTTTAGCTGCAGCAGGTGGTATTTGGTTGTTAAATTTAATCATACCGGCTTGTTTAGGCGGCCTCATTTTGCTACGTTTACAGTATTTTCGAAAGCAGGTTTAACAGTCCGCTCATGATTAAAAAAATAGCAGCCTATTTGTTTGTTTGTTTTTTTCTGATTCATCCGTTAAAGGCTGGGGATGATTTTTGCGGTATACGAAATATGTCTTTTGTAAGTGGTGAAGAAATCAATTACAACTTATACTATTCCGTGATTGGTTTATACCTTAACGCAGGGTCTGCAAAATTTACAGTAACGCAAGAAAAAATAAATGAAACGCCTGCTTATCACGCTACTTGTATTGGGACATCAAATGCCCGATACGATTGGATATTTAAAGTGCGCGACCGTTACGAAACATATATTGACACACTTAATTTACAGCCTATTAAGTTTGTTCGGCATATAGAAGAAGGGACGTACAAGAAGCAGGAAAATATTGTATTCAATCAAAAATTAAATACAGCCAGTGGGGCAGAGGGGGTATACAAAATTCCAAATTGTGTACAGGATGTGGTGAGCTCGATTTATTATTTGCGCAATATTGATTTTAATAAATACAAGGTTGATGAGCGCATTCCTTTTAATTTATTTTTAGACAATCAGGTATACAATGTGTATATCAAATACCTTGGGAAAGAGCGTGTAAAAACTCAGTATGGGACTTTTAATGCCATAAAATTCAAGCCCTTACTGTTAAAAGGAACCATTTTTGAGGGCGGCGAAAAAATGACCATTTGGGTCACCGACGACCTTAACCATATTCCAGTGCGTATCGAAAGTGCTATTGTAGTGGGAAGTGTTAAAGCGGATATGATGAGCTTTAAAAACCTCCGTTATCCATTAAGTGCACTGGTTAAGACCCGGTAATGTATTTACAGATCTGCTAAAGTAAACCCTGCTCCCGATCTAATTCCCTTTTCCGTTTGAACAAGTTTAACGCACTCATGCACCGCATCGTGTTCAAAAAAGAGCACATACTGATTTTCAAAAGCCTCCTGTAAAAAGGATTTCTTTTCATGTAGGGTGGTTAGTGGAAACATATCGTAAGACATAACATAAGGAAGTGGTAAATGCCCTACCGATGGCAGTAAATCGGCCATATATACGATGGTGTGTCCCTTATAATGAATTTGAGGAAGCATCATTTTTTCGGTGTGACCATGCACAAAACGGATATCAATATTATTTGCAAAGGAAGCGGTATGTAGTAGTCCATTTTTTGTGAAATGACTTTCAGGTGTATTTATCAGTGATAATTGCCCCGACGCCTCAATGGGTAAAATATTTTCTTTTAAAAATGAAGCTTTTTCTCTTTCATTGGGGTTAGTGGCCCAATCCCAGTGGGCCTCATTGCTCCAGAATATTGCATTTTTAAATGCAGGAACTAATGTGTCGCCTTCTTTTTTGATGGATCCGCCACAGTGATCAAAATGCAGGTGGGTTAAAAAAACATCTGTAATATCATCCGGTGTAAATCCATGCGCTGCTAATGATTTTTCTAGTGTATCATTACCATGCAAATAATAGTGCCCAAAAAATTTTGCGTCTTGTTTGTTGCCCATGCCGTTATCAATGAGTATTAAACGGCCCCCATCTTCAATTAATAAACAGCGCATCGCCCAACTGCACATATTGTTTTCGTCGGCGGGGTTAGATCTGTTCCAAATGCTTTTTGGAACAACACCAAACATAGCACCTCCGTCTAATTTAAAATTTCCGGCATTAACGCTATATAGTTGCATGCTTTTCTAATTTTGAAGTTCTATACAACAATATAAATCCAACAATAAAAAACAGTGTTAAAGCTAATACCGAATTTCTTTGCGAACCTGTAATCTCATTGATATAACCAAAGCTAAACATGCCAATTACAATGGCAATTTTTTCAGTAACATCATAAAAACTAAAATAGCTGGTGGTGTCATGTGTTACAGGCATTAATTTGGAATAAGTACTCCTGCTAACCGATTGAATACCTCCCATTACAAATCCAACTACTACAGCTAACGTATAAAACGGCATAACACTATTTCTAGGTAAATAATAACCCATAATACAGCCACCTATCCAAATTACTACCGCTATCATGAGTGTATTAAAATTACCCCATTTACTTGCTAGTTTAGCCATTAAATTGGCGCCCGGAATGGCAACAATTTGAATAATTAAAATGGCTAAAATTAAATTGGTGGTTGGAATATTTAATTCGCTCTTACCATATAGGGTAGCGGCTAGCATTACTGTTTGAACCCCCATATTGTAAAAGAAAAACGAAATTAAAAACCTTTTAAGCGTAGGTTGTGTTTTAAGTTCTAGCCAAACTTTATGTAGTTCTTTATAGCCCTGCGTCAATAAATTTTTTGTGTGCGCACCTCTCACGCCTTTCCCATCTGGTAACCTGGCAATTGCCAACCATCCAAATCCAATCCACCAAACACCAACTAACAAAAAAGATATTTGAGAAGCCTTACCAACAGTAATACCAAACAGTTCTGGCTTTAATACAAATACAAAACAAATCAATTGAAGTAGTACAGAGCCAATGTAGCCCATCATAAATCCTTTGGCACTTATGCGGTCTCTATCTTCTGGTGCAGCAATTTCAGGTAAATAGGAGTTGTAAAATACGAGACTACTCCAAAATCCAATACATGCTATGATTACAGATATCAATCCACCATAAATATGGTCTTTATCGAAAAAATAAAGAGATGCACAGGATAGTGACCCTAGGGTGCAAAAAAATCGGAGAAATTGCTTTTTATTTCCACGGTAATCTGCAATCGATGAAAGTATCGGAGAAAGCACAGCAACAACTACAAATGCAATACCCAGTATGTAATTGTACAAAGCTGTATTTGAAAATTCGTAATTCCCGATTTTAACTTTATCAATAAGCGTGGCATCATTTCCGTCACCAGTAACGGCTTCGTAATAGGCAGGAAAAATAGTAGAAGTAATAACAAGGTTGTATACACTATTGGCCCAATCATACATGGCCCATCCATTAATCACTTTTTTAGGTGCAGTTTGCATCGGGTTGTTTTTGTTTTCTTAAAGATAAGGGCTTCAAGTACAAAACAAAAGCAGGAGTCCAATTATTTTAAAAGCCCCGTGTAGATAAGCGCTAATAAAGTGATACCTGCAATAATGCGGTACCATCCAAAGAGTTTAAAGCCATGCTTTTGTAAAAATCCAATAAAAAATTTGATGGCGAGCAGTGCTACAATAAAAGCGACAAGATTGCCCACGCCAAGTAGTATTAAATTTTCTTTATTGAGTAGGATTTCAGGTGTTGTTTTATAGGCTTTGAGTAACTTATAGCCGGTAGCAGCAGCCATGGTAGGCACGGCCAAAAAGAAAGAAAATTCGGCAGCTACGTTTCTGGTTAATTTTTGTTGCATGCCGCCAATAATAGTAGCTGCACTGCGGCTCATACCCGGTATGAGTGCAAGGCATTGCCAAAAACCAATTATTAGTCCGTTTTTGAATGTAATTTTTTCTTCTGTTTCAATGTTAGGTGCATTAAAAAGCTTGTCAATAAATAATAACACAACGCCACCTAATAATAAAGTAACAGCCACAGTGGTTGGGCTTTCTAGTAATGCGTCAATGGCATCTGAAAGTACAAATCCAATAGCTAGTGCAGGCGTAACGGCCACTAGTAATTTGATGTAAAATTTCCAGTTGGTGAGCGGAAAAAACTTTTTGTAATAAAGTGCCACCACCGATAAAATGGCGCCTAATTGAATACAAACTTCAAAGAGTTTGGTAAAAGGATCTGCGGCAATGCCAAGCAATGAACTTGTAATGATCATGTGGCCTGTAGAAGAAATAGGCAAAAATTCTGTTAAGCCTTCTACGATGGCAATAATGACCGCTTGAAATAAATGCATGAATGATAATTGGGTTAAAAAGCCAAAAGCAATATGCTTATTTTGCTTTTTTAAAGATGGCGTAAATCTCAATTACAAAGCCCAAAATAATGACAATGGGTGCAATCGTAATACGCGTGGCGCTATAAACTTCTTTGGTGTCAAATACAGCAGGGTCGGTGCTTTTACCGCCACTTAGTAAATAAAATCCAACAGCAATTACAAGCCCACCAATGAGCATCCAAGTGTAATTTGATTTTGTAAATAAG
>JBIKIS010000108.1:0-6877 GCA_044361485.1 Sediminibacterium sp. | reverse complement strand
AGGAGCTTTGCTTACAAACGCCATGAGCGTAATTACAAAGCTTGCAACCAACATCCTTTTCGTGTTCATGTTCATTTATTTTTTTCTTTCTTGCTTATATTGTTCAATGATTTGTAGTCCTTGTTGCGTAGACATTCCATGTAAAAAATTATCCGTTGTTTCGGTGATAATTTCAATGGCTGTGAATTTGTTGGATGGAAAGTGTTCGAAGTCAAACATTAAAAACATATTAGCAAGCCTTAATCTTGTTAAAATGTCAACGTTTAATTCTTTCCTATAAATCCCTTCCGATATGCCTCTTTCAATATTTTTTTTTGTAATACTGTAGAAGAATGTGTTTTTGTGTGTTCTAAATTTTTCAAATGCCGCTCCATGATATTTTTGTAAATCATACATTACCGATGGATTCATGTGTTTGAGTGTTTCTTGAATATTATCGATGGCTAAAAACACTTCATGTATTGCATTTTCGCTGTTGGCTGCATAATGGGTAAACTCAGCTTCGTGTTTTTGTATTTCAATATCAATAACGCCCTCTACAAGTGCATCTTTATCTTTAAAGTACTGATAGATGGTTTTTTTGCTCATACCCAGGTGGTTGGCAATCTCATCCATGCTAACGCTCCTTATTCCATATAACATAAAAAGCTCATGTGACTTTATTGAAATTCGTTCCTGCATGTCTTTTTTGAATTGAGGGTGCAAAACTATGGAAACTTTTTATGTAACCAAAGTTTCCTATTAAAATTATCCGTAATTTTGATGAACGGTAGTTTGCGCGAACTATCCATTAACTTGCACACAAATTTGAATCATGAATACTAGGTATAAGCAGCTTAGGGCCCAGGTCACATTTAAGCGCTTGCTCCAATTTTTCTTTCAGGGACTTATTGTTTTAGCCCCCATCGCAGTTACCCTTTGGGTTGTGCTGGGTTTATTTCAATGGGTGGATGGCTTTTTGCCTAATTTGATTAACACATTGTTTCCCACTGCTTTAGATAAAAATTTAGATGGGTCACTTCGTAAAATTCCGGGCCTAGGTTTTATAGTGGTGGTATTATTGGTATTATTTGTTGGTTGGCTTTCCTCTCTATTTGTGGTAGAGCGGCTAGTTTCTGTTTTTGATACCGTTCTTGAAAAAACACCTGGTATCAAATTCATTTATTCATCCGTTAAAGACTTTTTAGAAGCTTTTGCAGGAAATAAAAAGAAGTTTGATAAGCCAGTACTTGTTAATGTAGACACTTCAGGTGTTTGGCGTGTTGGATTTATTACCCAACCCTCTACTTCAGAATTTGGATTGCCTGATCATGTAACCGTATATGTACCCCATTCATACGCGATTTCAGGGATCACCTATATCGTTCCAAAAACAAATATTAGAATATTAGATAATGTTTCTGCTGCAGATGCTATGAAATATACTGTTTCAGGTGGTGTAACAGATGTTCATGACGATAACATTACCACAGATCTTGATCATAATGAAACTGCATAATTTTAATTCCGGACCTTCTATTTTACCGCCTGTTGTAATGCAAAAAGCAGCAGAATCCATCATGAATTTTGAAGGTTCAGGTTTGTCTATTTTAGAAATAGGACACCGAACTACACTTTTTCAAGATGTTATGCAGGAAGCGGTTCAATCTGTAAAATCACTGATGCAAATTGGTGATGATTATGAAGTATTGTTTTTACATGGCGGTGCTACAACACAGTTTATGCAAGTTCCCATGAATTTACTCGATGCGCATGAAACAGCTGCTTATTGTGACAATGGTATATGGGGCAATAAAGCCATTAAAGAAGCCTCAAACTTTGGACATGTAGATATTGTAACAGATAGTACCCCTAACAATCATACCCGCATCGATAAAAATTTTGTGGTAGATCCTACTGCAAAATATTTGCATTTTACCACCAATAATACCGTTGAAGGAACGCAGTGGCATAAGCTTCCAAATACAACCGTACCGATGGTTGCAGACATGAGTAGTGATATTTTTTATGCTCCACGTAATTTTAATCAGTTCTCGCTGATTTATGCAGGTGCTCAAAAAAATATGGGTGCTGCGGGTGTAAATATGGTGGTTGTAAAAAAGGACATGCTAGGAAAAATTACCAGAAAAATTCCTACCATCATGGATTATCAAAAACATATTGCAGCAGGTTCATTAATGAACACGCCACCCGTTTTTGCCATCTATGTAAGCTTATTAACGCTCCGTTGGATTATTGAAGAGGGTGGCTTAACTGAAATGCAAATCCGCAACACAGCAAAATCTAATTTATTATACCAAACCATCGATTCGCTCACTGTTTTTGAAGCACGCGTTGCTAAAGAAGACAGAAGTTTGATGAACGCCGTTTTCTTTTTAAAAGATCAAAGTTTAGAAGAATCTTTTTTAAGTCTTTGTAAAAAAGAAGGTATGGTAGGTGTTAAAGGGTATAGAACCGTAGGGGGTATTCGCGTTAGTATGTACAACGCTATGCCACTCTCTAGCGTTCAAACTTTTTGTGACCTCATGAAACACTTTGCATCTACACATGGCTAAACAAAAAATCAAGTATTTATACCTTTTATTCTCATTACTCATATTACATATAGTAGGAGCTGCCCAACAAACTATTGTTACAGGGGTTGTTACAGATTCAAATAGTGGAGCTCCCATTCCTTTTGCAACCATCGTATTTAAAGGTGGAAGGGGAACAGTAACGGATAGTACAGGGAAATATAAATTAGCAGGCACCAACCAAATCAATAGCATCAAAATTTCTTATGTTGGCTATAAAACAGTTACAAAAAATATTCAAGTAGGTAAATCACAAGTGGTAAATATTATTATGGAAGTAGATCCTTTGCTTTCCAATAATGTAACCGTTTCCACCAATAAGCGTGCGCCATATAAAAATAAAAACAATCCAGCCGTTGACCTTATTAAAAGAGTGATTGCGAATAAGTCACTTAATAGGCCCGATAGTTACGATTATATCCAGTATGACGAATATGATAAAGTAGAACTATCGCTTAGTAAAATTCCTGAAAAAATTACCAATAGTAAACTGCTTAAAAAGTATCAGTTTTTGCTAGATAATAAAGACACCCAAAAAGTAGTTGGCAAAACACTTATTCCAATTTATTTGGAAGAACGTTTGTCGAATCATTATTTTAGAAAATCACCAGAAAAAACAAAAGACATTGTACTTGCGCAAAAGCGCGTAAACTTTGGTGATTACGTTGACAATGATGGTGTAAGTACTTATTTGAATAGGTTAGTTATGGATATTAATATTTATGAAAATAATATTCCATTATTTACCCATGAATTTTTAAGTCCTATTGCAGATGTAGCGCCTACATTTTACATGTATTACATTAGAGATACCATCACGGATGCCAATGGACAAAAATTAGTGAAACTTTATTTTACGCCGCGCAATACCAATGATTTGTTGTTTAGAGGCACCATGTATATTACACTTGATGGTAATTATGGGGTGCAAAAAATGACCATGTTTATTAGTAAAAATGCCAACGTAAATTTTGTAAGGGAATTAAATATTGATTTGGATTTTGAACAAGGTACAGATAGCAGATATCACTTAATTAAGAGTACCGCATTTACAGAAGCGGCACTTACTAAAAATAGTAAGGGTGGTGTGTTTGGAGGTCGTACGGTTTCCTATAAAAATTATACCATCAATAAAGCGCTTCCGGATTCTGTATATGCAGGTCCTTCACTCATTGTTAAAGCGGACGCTGCAACGTACACCGAATCGTTTTGGAATACCAATAGACACGATACTTTAACCAAAGCGGAGGCCAAGGTTTACAGCAATATCGACAGTCTTGAAAAAATGCCATCTTTTAGAAGAACGATGGCAGTAGTTACCCTCTTGGTGGCTGGTTATACCGCTATTGGTCCTGTAGATATGGGGCCTGCCGCCACTTTTTATAGCTTTAATCCAGTAGAAGGATTTAGGCTTAGGTTGGGTGGTCGGACCACGCCTAAATTAAGCAAGCGCATTTATTTTGAAGGGTATGGGGCTTATGGTTTTAAAGATGAAAGATGGAAATATTATGGTGGGGTTACCTACTCTTTAAACAATCAATCGATCTATGCTTTTCCGATGCATTTTGTGCGTGCTAGTTACCAAAAAGAAACAAAAATTCCAGGTCAAGATTTAGAATTTGTAGCGGAGGACAATATTTTACTTTCACTAAAAAGAGGACTCAACGATAAGTGGACTTATAATAAATATTTTAGAATCGATTACGTGCACGAGTTACCTAGCAGGTTATCCTATACGATCGGATTTAGAAATTGGAAGCATGAAGCAGCGGGTGGTTTAATTTATCAAACGGTAAAAAATGGTCAAACAGTAGTAGTTCCAGAGGTTAACACATCAGAAATTACGGGACAAATTAGATGGGCTCCAAAAGAGCAATTTTTTCAAGGAAAAGTATACCGTGTGTCGATGGTCAATAAATACCCCATACTAACCCTCAACTTTACCGCTGGTTTAAAGGGAGTGATGGGAAGTAATTATAAGTATCAAAAAGTTAGTTTCACTTTTGACAAACGTTTTTACTTGTCTCAACTTGGATTTACAGATATCAATTTTGAAGCAGGGCAGATGTTTGGAAAAATTCCATATCCTTTGTTAAGTATTCCTAGAGCAAACCAAACATACGCCTACCAACTTAACTCCTACAACCTTATGAATTTTCAGGAATTTGTAAGTGATAGGTATGCCTCTTTATTTGTTGAACATTATTTTAATGGCTTGATATTTAATCGTATTCCGTTATTCAAAAAACTAAAACTGCGTGAGCAATTAGCAGCAAGGGTTATATACGGTAGTCTAAGAGATGAAAATGATCCATCCAAAAATCCGGATTTAATTGCTTTTCAAAATTACAATGGAGCAGTTACAAGCTTTACGCTCAATCAAGGTCCTTATTTTGAGGGTAGTGTAGGTATTGGAAATATATTTAAATTTTTACGTGTAGACCTAGTTAAAAGATTTACCTATACCAATAACCCATACATTACTAAGCTTGGTATTCGTACAAGATTTAGATTTGATTTTTAAAATGTGGGGAAGATGTATCAAAAACTAATATCATTTCTAGTAGCAGTATTTTTGCTATATGCCAATCAAATCCATGCAGAGATTGCTGTAGACTCTTTTCCAGTTCCTAAAACAGGACCTAAGCAACTCTTTTATTTACAAAGAACTACCAATAGTAACACTATTATTTGTGATTTAAATACCGATGCAAGTGGACAGGTAAATAAAGACAATCCCGTACACGTTTATTGGATACGTTATGATGAGGGTGGTGAAAAAAAGGAGTTAAGTTATATTCAACAAACCTTTGCTTACGGAATGAAGCATGAATCTCTTCCAAACGGCGTATTTAAACTTCATTTTGTTTCCTATAAAAAACAAGTCTTTTATTTAAAGCGTTCTCCAAAGGACAATCAGTACAAAATGTATTTTGTGCACAATAATAAAGAGTTTGTATTGCATAAATTATTTGTAAGAATTGATGGAGGAACTTTTTGGGTACCCAATGTAATTTATATGGAGATACTCGGAAAAGATGAATATTCTGGAACGCCTTTTTCTTATAAATTCAAGCCTTAATTAGCGAGAATTGCCGATATTTGATGCATGGCAATGATTCAACCTTTTAAGGCTTTGCGACCGCAGCCCCAACTAGCAAAACAATTAGCTAGTCAACCTTACGACGTATTAAGTAGTACTGAAGCAAAACAAGTAGCAGCTGGAAATCCCTCCTCTTTTTTGCATGTGACCAAAAGTGAAATTGACCTTGCTGAATCAGTAGATATTCATGACGCAGCGGTGTACGAGCAAGCAAAAGAAAATATAACTGCATTTATAAAACGTGATGTACTTTTTAGAGAATCTAAAGATTGCTACTATATTTATCAGTTAATCATGCATGGCCGGGCACAAACGGGTCTTGTATGTGTAAGTAGTGTGGATGATTACGAAAATGATATCATTAAAAAGCATGAGTTTACAAGGCCTGAAAAAGAATTAGACCGTATCAATCATATTAAAACATCGGGTGCTCAAACTGGAAATGTTTTTTTAGCCTACCGAAACAATATAAGCTTAGATGCGTTAATTGAAAATTGGAAAAAAACAAAAACGGCTGTCTACGATTTTGTAGCTGATGATCAAATTCAGCACACGATATGGGTGGTTAATGACACATCTACTATTGACAATATCACTGCTATATTTAATAACGAAATTCCTTGTACGTATATCGCAGATGGTCACCACAGAGCTGCCTCTGCCGCTAAAGTGCGCGCTGCACTCGGTGCAAACGCTACCAAAAATGCAGACTATTTTTTAACCACTTTATTCCCTTCCAATCAGTTGTATATCATGGATTATAACCGTGTGGTAAAGGATTTAAATGGGTTAACACCTGCTGCTTTTATGGAAGCGGTGGCTGTGAAATTTAATATTGAACAGTTACATAAGGAACCATTTATACCAGCAGCGCTGCATGAATTTGGAATGTACATCGATGGATGCTGGTATAAGCTTACCGCAAAAGCGGGTACTTACACTGAAGATCCAATTGGCATTTTAGATGTGACCATTTTACAAAATAATATTTTGGATGCCATACTTGGTATTGCAGATCCGCGCACCGATGCACGCATAGATTTTGTGGGTGGCATTAGAGGGCTTCAAGTACTCGCCGACAGGGTAGATAGTGGTCAGTTTGCAGCAGCATTTAGTTTGTATGCTGTAACGATTGATCAGTTATTTGCAATTGCTGATAGTGGAAATGTGATGCCACCAAAAAGTACCTGGTTTGAGCCTA
>JBIKIS010000107.1:0-6946 GCA_044361485.1 Sediminibacterium sp. | reverse complement strand
TTAACGGCTGGGTCAATACTAGCGTCGTTGAATTTATAAATTCCACAACTTGTAAGTAGGATGGCAGCTATGATCAATAGGTTGAAATGTTTTTTTGTTTGGCTCATGCTAAGTAATTTATTCTTCAGTACTAATCTTCAATGTCGTACTCTTTTAATTTTCTATAAAGCGTTCTTTCACTAATTCCTAAATCTAATGAAGCGTCTCTTCGTTTGCCTTTGTGTTTTTTGAGCGCTTTTAATATCAATTCTTTTTCTTTATCAATAATATTTAAAGACTCTTCAATTTCTTCATGCTGGTGCATGTCATTGTCTTGTAATAAAACTGGTTGTGCAGTAACAGTATTACTGGCTGGTGCAATAAAATGTTGTGGTGTATTATGTTCAACTTCATGCCCCGTAAAATCTTGTAAAATAGATTCCCTGGTAAAATTGGCTGCAGCGCCTGCTAATGAAGGGTTTTGAAGAATTTCTACAAACATTTTTTTAAGTTCTGTAACATCTTTTTTCATGTCAAAAAAGAGTTTGTATAAAATTTCACGCTCGTTGGCAAATTCACCACCTTGGTTTTGTCCAGCAAGTACGGGCATTCTAGAAAACTTATTTTGATCAGGCAAGAAACCTTGTAGGGTAGTGGCGTTAATTAAATTGGTATTACTTAGTACAGAAATTTGTTCTGCAATATTTTTTAGTTCACGCACATTACCCTGCCACGGATGATTGATAAGAATTGCTTTGGCTTCTTCGTCTAATTGAACAGGTGTTGTTTTATAACGTTCTGCAAAGTCTACCACAAATTTTCTGAAAAGTAAACTAACATCTTCTTTACGATCTCTAAGTGATGGTACCCGAATAGGCACCGTACTTAAACGGTAATACAAGTCTTCTCTAAATCTTCCTTTTTGTGTAAACTCTAATAGCTCTCTATTGGTAGCTGCAATAACGCGTACATCTGTTTTTTGTACTTTAGATGAACCCACTCTAATAAACTCACCAGTTTCTAAAACACGAAGTAGTCGGGCCTGTGTGCCAATGGGCATTTCACCAATTTCATCTAAAAAAATAGTACCACCACTTACGGTTTCAAAATAACCTTTACGGCTATCTACAGCACCTGTAAATGATCCTTTTTCGTGACCAAATAATTCGGAGTCGATGGTGCCTTCCGGAATAGCGCCACAGTTTACCGCAATAAAAGGGTTGTGCTTGCGCGCCGATAGGGCATGAATAATTTGAGAAAATACTTCTTTACCCACACCACTTTCACCAACAATTAAAACCGTTAAATCGGTGGCAGCAACTTGCACAGCAGTATTAAGAGCGTGGTTAAGTGCAGGTGCATTACCAATGATGTTAAATCTGTTTTTTATGCTTTGAAGATCCATAGTTGACCTTATTAATTCGTTCAAATAAATTTATCCAACCTGCTCGCCAAGTAATGTGGTTCTGGTATAGCCTGTAACTTTTACTTGTGCATACTTGCCTTTTAAATCAATGCCAGCAGTTTTTGGAAACACCAATACTTTGTTTTGTGAAGTGCGGCCCGTCCAATCATTTTCATTTTTTCGGCTATTGCCTTCAACCAATACTTCAAACACACTACCCACATCTTTTTGGTTGCTAGCCGTAGAAAGTACACCTTGCATATCCACAATTTCTTGAAGTCTTCTTTTTTTAGTGGGCTCCGGAATATCGTCGGTATATCTTTTGGCAGCAAGGGTTCCTGGCCTTTCACTGTAAAAATACATGTAACTCATGTCGTATTTACAATGCTCCATAATACTAAGTGTATCTTGATGGTCTTCTTCGGTTTCGGTACAAAAACCTGCAATAATATCGGAACTAATACCACAATCAGGGATTAGTTCAAAAATGCGGTTCACTTTTGCAATGTACCATTCACGCGTATAGGTGCGGTTCATGAGTTGAAGTAGTCGAGTGCTTCCACTTTGAACCGGTAGGTGAATGTATTTACAAATGTTTTTATACTTGTTAATGGTATGAAGTACTTCGTCTGTGATGTCTTTAGGGTGAGATGTACTAAAACGTACGCGTAGGCTTGGGTCAATTAAAGCTACTTTTTCTAATAACATCGCAAAAGTTACCGCCTCATTATTTTGCTCATTGATCCAGTGGTAACTATCTACGTTTTGACCCAGTAATGTTACTTCTTTAAAACCTCTGTTAAATAAATCGGTAGCTTCTGCAACAATCGAATGCGCGTCTCTGCTTCTTTCTCTACCTCTTGTAAAAGGAACCACGCAAAAACTACACATATTATTACAGCCACGCATAATTGAAACAAAAGCACTGATGCCATTGCTATCAAGTCTAACAGGTGCAATATCTGCGTATGTTTCGTCTCTACTTAATAGGACATTTACTGCTTTTTGTCCTGTTTCTGCTTCTTCGATAAGCCCAGGAAGGCTTCTGTAGGCATCGGGGCCTACCACCATATCTACTAATTTCTCTTCCTCTAATAATTTAGATTTAAGCCTTTCAGCCATACAACCTAGCATACCTATTAAAGTACCTGGCTTTTGCTCTTTAATTTTTCTAAATTCGGTGAGGCGTTTGCGAACGGTTTGCTCGGCTTTTTCCCTGATAGAACAGGTATTTAAAAAAATCAAATCGGCGTCTTCCAAATTTCTAGTAGCTCCATAGCCTTCTTTGTTTAAAATCGAGGCAATCACTTCACTATCTGCAAAGTTCATGGCACAGCCATAACTTTCTATATAAAAGCTTTTCTTATACGTATTGGGGTCGTTAGAGAAGGGTTTGAAAGCTTCTCCTTGTCTAAGTTCGTCGTGTTCTTTTCCAGCTAAAGCGAGGGTTTCCATCCTTACAATCTAATTTAATGGCAAAATTAACATAAAAACACCGATTTGTGCCAGTTTGTCAGCTATAAAACGCTAAAAATTGTGTTAATCAGTTAGTTTTGTAACAATTATAATTTTCAGTGCATGAAGTATGGCTTAACCCTTTGGGTTGCTTTTTTTATTGGAAGTCAGGCTTTTGGGCAGGAAATGCTCAATAAAATTAGAAATGAGTCGGCGCGTACCATTCGTAAAGATGCCGACACTGCTAATTGGCGTTGGAAAAGAGGTGGAATATTTAATGCAAACCTAGCGCAGGGTTCACTTAGTAACTGGGCAGCGGGTGGCGATAATTTTTCATTGTCAGTCAATAGCTACTTCAATTATTTCTTATACTATAAAAAAGGGCGTCAAAACTGGGATAATAATTTTGATATGAACCTTGGTTATGTGCAAACCACCAGTTTGGGTAGCCGTAAAAATGACGATCGCTTTGATATTTTAAGTAAGTATGGTTACAAAATTGATAGTACCGGAAAGTGGTATATGTCGGCACTATTTAATTTTAGATCGCAGTATTTTGACGGTTACACATTCTCAAATAATGTAGCCAATTTTGCGTCTTCATTTTTATCTCCAGCTTACGTATTTGTTTCTGCTGGATTTGATAGTAAAACCTCCGATAAATTATCCATATTCTTATCACCGCTAACTGCTCGTTGGACAATTGTTGCCAATAATAAATTAGCAGCACAAGGAAAGTATGGTGTACCAAAAGGTAAAAACTCAGTTCAGGACGTGGGTTTGTTTGCCACCATCAACCACAACAATGTAATAGCCAGAAACATCAATTATAGAGGCCGTTTGGATTTGTTCTCCAACTATTCCAATAAGCCAGAAAATATTGACGTTTTTATGACCAATTTTTTCTCTTTTAAAATCAATAAATATTTTTCGGCCAACTACAATTTGGATCTTATTTATGATGATGATGTAAGGTTATTTGGAGAAAATAAAAACTCTCCGGGCATGCAAATTAAAAGCATGATGGGTATTGGTTATACAAGGCCATTAAATATCAACAAAAAAATGCCCAACGGAACTACTAAAAAAGAAATCCGCTAGTAGTTCGTAATTAATGGATCGAACTATTTTTTTGCCTCAACCTTTAATGTGTGTTTGATTTTATTAGCCTTGTACCTGAGGTCTTGATAGTCAGTGTGCATAATGGTTACATGGCCCATTTTACGACCAGGCTTTGTTTGCTTTTTACCATACAAATGCACAAACACATTGTCCATACTTAATACTTCGTCAAGGTTCGTGTAAACTGCTTCGCCACTATGTCCTTCGGCGCCTAAAATATTTACAATGGCAGAAGGTAAGATAGCGTCCGGATTACCTAATGGGTAATTGAGCATGATGCGCCAAAGCATATCGTATTGGCTCGAGTAATTTGCTTCGATACTATGGTGTCCACTATTGTGCACACGAGGGGCCGTTTCATTTACAAAAACCTCTTCGTCTTTGGTAACAAACAATTCGACAGCAAATAGTCCAGGGCTGTTAAATGCTTTTACAAGTTTTAAAGCAATTGCTTCTGCTTTCCATGAAACTTTTTCTGGTAATATCGCTGGGCTAATTTGGTAGTCGAGTAAATTTAATACCGGATCAAAAATCATTTCGGCAGGTGGGTATAAAGTGGCCGAACCATCCTGTGCAATAGCTACAATCATGGCCAGTTCTTTATCAATAGCTACCATTTTTTCTAGAACCGATGGTGCGTCAAAACCTTTTTCAAAATCGTCTTTGGTTCTAATAATTTGAACGCCTTTACCATCGTAACCACCTTCACCTAATTTGTGCACAGCTGGTAAAAAAGCATGGTGGTGTGGTAAGCTTTCTTTGGTATGGGTAACCACAAAATCGGAGGTAGGGATTTCGTTAACCTGGTAAAATCCTTTTTGCTTGATTTTGTTTTTTATAATTTTAATGGCACTTGGTTTTGGAATAACTTTTACGCCTTCACTTTCCAATTTTTCCAGTGCTTCAATGTTTACATTTTCTATTTCAATGGTTAAAACGTCTACTTTTTTACCAAAAGCATACACGTCGTCAAAATTAGTGATATCGCCCTGTATAAAATGGTGGCATAAATGAGCTGCAGGGCAGTGTGGGTCGTTTTCTAAAACATAGGTTTCAACGGTATAATTTGCTGCTGCTTGTAAAAGCATTCTACCTAATTGTCCACCACCTAAAATACCTGCCTTCATTGAAATATTTTTTGCAAAGTTACAATTTTTGTTTCCACTTTTGTTTCCATCCCTGATAGAGTTGCTGCGCATCGGGGGTGAGGTCTAAATAAAATACGCCGCTAATCATAAGTATCGAAAATAAACCTCCTTTTAAAAATATACCTGTCCATCCAGTAATGCCATCAAAAGCAAAATAAGTAATGGCATATGCAAATGCGCCCAATAGGAGCGTGTAGGCAGTTTTACGCGTAAATGGTTGCATGTTAAATTTGCGCCTTAAAAATTCGAACCTAATAAAGTTATACGTGCCGTATGCAAAAAGTTCGGCAAAGGCAGAACCAATAATACCATAATTTTTTATCAGATAATACGTGAGTGGTAACCTGAGTGCTAAAAGTACTACGCCACTATAAAAATCGAAACGCCAAAAAGTAGAGGTGTTTATCACAATCGCATTAAGCCCGGTGCCGGCATCAATAATGCGCACCATGCCTAAAACAAATATCACACCAAGGCCATCTAAATAGGCTTTTTGAATGTGTAAGGCAATCATGCCTTCTTTTGCATTCAGCCAAATATTTCCAAAAATAAAGAGCGCCATGATTAATAAATTAATGCAAGAGCGCGCGTAAATACGGTTAATTTCTGGAAAATTTTTATCCTTCCATGCTTTAGACAATACACCAATTGAAACAGCCTGAATGCTTCGTTGAGGCACTTGAATTAGCGCTGCCGCATACTGTGCCCAAACAAAAATGCCTACTTCTGTAAGGCCTAACATACCCGCAATTAAAAAGCTATCGATGGTGGCAGCAAGGGCTGCAATGAGTGCACCTCCAAATACGAGGACCTGAATAGACACCATTTTTTTCCAAAACTTTTTGGTTACCCGGCTAATGATGGTTGGAAAATGTAGTTTACCAGATTTTACTAAGTAACTCAGTAAAATAACAAACAGTACTAAGTATTGTATAGAAAACAAGTAAATAAATACTTTAAAATCGATGAGCTTTAAATAAAAGAGTGCAATTAAAACAGCGGTTAATAACCTGAGGCCGGTTTCTTTTAAAAAGTTTGAAACCACCGATAAATTAAGTGCCCAGCTAAAACTTTCTAGTACACAAAAAAAGAGCATACCCATAGCAAATGGGAACATCCAAAAATAATAATCAAGAATCAGTGGTGATTTAACCTGATATTTTTCTATAAAATAAGGTTCAAAATAAACGCCACACGCAAGTACCAAAACAAAACCAATGATGGATAAAAAAAACGACCAGGTGATGAGGTCAATTTCTTTTTCTTGAAGGTTGTCTTTATAATATGGGTAAAATTTATAGATAATGGGCACCACACCAAGTGATCCAAAAGCAAACATGTTTTGGGCAAAATCGGTAAAGATGCGCGTTAGTCCATACTCGGCAGGAGTGAAAGATCCGTTTCGGGTAAAAAAGTAGTTGTTGACAAAGCCAATAGCAAACCCAACATATACTAGAATGCTGGAAATGATGGTTTGTTTTCTTATGCTACCCATGAACTATTTTATCTACTTTTTTACGTGAACCTCTTTATTGATCGCTTAAAAATAGGATATTCGGTGCCAAGATGCACCAGAAGGCCCTATATAATGCTGTTAAAACGCCTAAACTCCTTATTTTATTGGGTTTGGTTATTTGTTTGTTTACGGCTTGTTATGAAAAGGCCACTACTTCAAAAAACGTTTTCAGTTACAATGAAGCCACCGGTATTGCAACCCTAGATCCTGCGTTTGCAAAAAACCAATCCATCATGTGGGCGGTGCACCAGATTTATAATACCCTTGTTGAAATTGATAGCAACCTAAAT
Organism: Sediminibacterium sp.; assembly: GCA_044361485.1. GTDB lineage: Bacteria > Bacteroidota > Bacteroidia > Chitinophagales > Chitinophagaceae > Sediminibacterium. The sequence goes on along the minus strand of JBIKIS010000107.1, from coordinate 31 downwards.
ATTGTGCCCTCACTGGCAAAATCATGGGAGG
>JBIKIS010000106.1:0-6975 GCA_044361485.1 Sediminibacterium sp. | reverse complement strand
ATTTCAGCCTTCTCTTCGCCTCTATTTCTGTTAAATAATGCCATTTGTGGGACCTTTTGGGAGGCTAAAGTTAGGGTTTCTAGCGCAAGATTTTAAGTTTTACCATCTCAATTCTTGTGTCACTTACCGTCAAAACATCAATTTGATAGTGGTCCACAATAATGGTTTCTTTTTGCTTGGGAATGGCTTCGTGTTTATTGATGATATAGCCACTTAAGGTTTCAGATTCATTTTCTGGGAAATCCAATTCATATTTTTCTTTGAGGTAGTCTAATTCTAGTCGACCACTAAAAATAAATTCGTCGGCGGCAAGCTGCTTTTCTACAAATTCTTCAACGTCGTACTCGTCTCTAATTTCTCCAAAAATTTCTTCTAGTACATCTTCCATGGTAACAATACCTGCCGTTCCACCAAACTCATCAACCACCCATGCAATACTTTTTCGCTCTTTGGTAAATTTATTGATAAGATCTGTTGCAGACATACTTTCTGGTACTGCAATGATAGGGTGTAAAATTTCTTGAATGGTTGCAGGCCTTTTAAATAAATCAATTTGATGCACATAGCCCAAAATAGAATCCACGCTATCATCATAAATCACCAACTTACTGAGCTGTGTTTTTATAAATTGTTGTTTTAAATCTTCAATACTGGTGTGTATGTCTGCGCCTTCTATTTCTGTTCTAGGAACCAGGCACTGCCTGATTTTCACGAGTGGAAGGCTTAATGCGTTTTCAAAAAGTTCGGTATTTAATTCTTGATTTTCTTCGTCCTGATCTTTTGTTTGCTGAAAAAAATGTTCTAGGTCTACTTTGCTAAAGGCTTCATTTTTATTGTTCACACGAACATTAAATATGTACGTTAATATCCACTGTGCGATGGAAACAAAAACGCTAGCAATGGGTTGTAACAAAGAATGAAAAAACTGTGCAACGGGCGCAAAAAATGCAATTAATTTATCGTTGCGCGCTTTAAAAATTGCTTTCGGAATAAATTCTCCAAAAACAAGTACAACAAAAGTAGAGATGATGGTATCAATAACAAGTTTGAGGTATTCGTTTTCTACCTCGAGCGGATTCCATGCAATGCCTTTTAAAAAGGAAGTAAATAAAAGGCCGTAAACAACCAGCACAATGTTCAGACCAATTAAACAAGTCCCAATAAATTTTGCAGGACTCTCCATAAAATTAGAGAGGATGATGCCGCTTCTAAGTCCTTGCTTTTTTTTGAGCTCAATACTAAGCCTGTTGGCACTAATAAATGCAATTTCGTAACCAGCAAAAAAGCCAATTAAAATAAGGGATACTACAATCCAAATAATGGTATAAAGTTGATCTGCCATAGTCTTATAGACAAACGTAAATATACACAGAATATTATGCTAAATCCAGAAATGGCTTATTCCCTAAAATAGCATCAATACGCTCCATAACCTCTGTTCTTAGTAGCTTTTGCGCGTCTAAGGCTTTCAAGTTTTCCGTTAATTGAGTGGCTTTGGTGGCTCCCAAAATGGTGGTGGTCACATTTGGATTTTTGAGGGTCCACGCAATAGCCATTGCTGCCATGCTAATGCCTAGTTCGGCGGCTACAACGCTTAAACTTTTTACCTTTTCAATTTTACCCTCTTGTACCCAGCGTTCTTTAAGCCAGTCAAAACCTTCTAAGGACAATCTACTATCTGTAGGGATTCCTTCGTTGTATTTACCCGTTAAAAAACCAGCACCTAGCGGGCTCCAAATGGTAGTTCCTAAACCTTTGTTTTTAAACACTGGTAAATAATCCTGCTCCATTTTAAAACGCTCAAACATATTGTATTGCGGTTGCTCCACAGTAGGTCCAATTAAATGATGCTGATCTGCAACACGGTGTGCTTCCATAATTTCTGCAGCACTCCACTGCGAGGTTCCCCAGTACAATACTTTACCCTGCGTAATTAAATTGTGCATCGTCCAAACCACTTCTTCGATGGGTACATTTTGATCGGGTCTGTGACAAAAATAGAGGTCTAAATAATCTGTTTGTAAACGCTCCAAAGCCTCGTGACAGGCTTCTATGATGTGTTTGCGACTAAGTCCAGTTTGATTGGGTTTATTGTTTTTTCTCCATCCAAAAAATACTTTAGAAGAAAGGGTATACGAAGTACGGTCCCAATTTTTTTGTTGTAATACACGCCCCATCATTTTTTCACTTTCACCAAAAGCATAACCTTCTGCGTTGTCAAAAAAATTGATGCCAGCATCATACGCCATACCCATTAAAGTGTCGGCGGTAATGTCTTCAATTTGTTTGTGAAAGGTTACCCAGCTGCCTAAACTTAAAGCACTTAATTGTAAACCGGTGCGGCCCATTCTTCTATATTCCATGATCGTAATTTTAGTTCAAAACTTATTTTGACAAAACGCTATCTGGTAAAACGGCATAGCTACCAGGAAGCACTGTAAAGAAAACAATATTCGTAAGATTTTGGTTGGAAGTAAACCCATTGGCATACTTACCTTTTTGCTTATAAGGGTAGGTTTGCACGAGTGTTACCTCTTTATCGGTAAAAAACCGCTCAGTACCCTGATCCCAATAGAGTTCTTTGCAAAAAAGGGTGTCTCCCTTTAAATTAAACACTACAACACTGTCTCTGAGGTAAACTTTTCGGTCATTTTCGAGGTATCTACCGTATTTGGCGTCTAGTTTGCTCTCTAATTTGAGGCTATCATCAAAAAAGTCTACATGTAATGACTTTGGAAATTCTGCTTTTCTGGCACTATCCCCTTGGTAACGAAGCAGCAGTGGTGCCGTTAATTTGGCACTTATTTTTCCTTCGTTGCTTAAATAACTTTCTATTTGGATACCCTCTTCAATGCTCGTTGTTTTAGCACCTAATTCTTTTACTACGTTCACATCATTTTCGCAAGCAAGCATAAAAAAGCAGCCAAAAAATATGGCTGCTGAAGTAAAAATTTTATGTGTGCTATGATTAATCATATTTGCGTTTCTGGAACCAAAGATCGCTTAAACTAAAACCAATTGTAAATTGTGCATAGCTCTCTGTAAAATTATTTACGTTAGATCCTCTTTTGCCAAATTGTACTGTGGTATTAAGAACGGTAAACTGTCTGTCATAAGCGTTCCATTTTTTTATGGGAAGTCCCATACCCATCGAAAATCCAAATTGTTTTAAACCATTGCCATCCGGATTTACATAATCTTCACCCACAAAAAATCCAGCACGGTAATTTACATTGCTCCAATAATTTCTGCCGGCAACAGGGTCGGGACAAAACTGAGCACCTACTCTAAACTGCCAACTATCTACCAGTCTATCTGATTGATTGTAGTATCTATATTTAGTCCACTGCGTACTTGTGTATTCGGCACCAAGTGACCAAAGTTCAAATAAACCCCTGTTGTTACTAGCTGTTTTATGAAGTGTAATACCTGCTGTGTAAGTTGCAGGAATTTCTATGGTGCCAGGTAAATCAACAACCTTATAAATACTGTCGATTGTGATATCACCCGTTTGTGATTGCGTGAAAGTCTCTCTGGTAGTGGTTTGTGTAGCTTTTAATTGCTGACTCATGGTAGCTGTTGCACCAAGTCTTACCCAATATTTATTGGTTACTTTGGTTAAGCTGTTTACCGACTCAGCAACTACAAAATCATATTGAAAACCACCGTGTAAAAAGGCGCCACCAAAATTACTGATGCTTGCAGAGTTGGATTGATAATAAAATACAGTATCGTTTAAGAAAGTTTTTTTAGTTGAAATTTCTCTTCTTCCAAAATTGTATCCGGTATTAAAACCTACACTAAGTCCTTTCCATTTTTTTCCAAGACCTACAAATAATTGGTTGAGTCCACCACTTCCTTCGTAAACAGTTCCCAAACTATCGTTTGCAATTCTTGAACGCTCCACCACCGAGTAATTTATTTTACTTGCAGGTCTTAATCCAAAAGCAAAGCCCAAGTTTTTTTTGCTTTTGATGGGTGCACCAAAGGCAACATAGGTTGGATAAAAATTATTCGAAGTAAATTTATCGGAAGGATTTGCACTTCTTAAGGTTCTAGAATCGATGGTTAAACCTAAATCATAAGACACCATAAAAAAGTTTCCGTAGGTAGCTGGATTGCCAAAATTGATGGCTTGTCCTACATTGTTTACCTGACCATCTGCGTAGGCTGCGGTAAGGCCACCCATCGATCTACTAATAGAATGGCTTCCTGGTGATACATCACCTAGTCCATACCTAGTAAAAGGAGAATTTTCTTGTGCCTTCGCATTCAAAAAGAAACATCCGGTAATTAGCATTGGCAGGAAAAACCTACCCATTATTAAACTCACTGATCGCATAAAGGCCTTTAAATATTAAGTTAGGGTCGGCAAATATCCTGTTTTTTAAGTGTGGTACAAAATAAGGCATATCACCCCCGGTTAATAGCACGTTAAAGTTGCTGTATTTTTCGGCGTATGCCTCAATTATACCGTCAATTTCTTTGGCCATACCCAGTATTACCCCCGAAAGTAGGTTGGTTTTGGTGTCATATCCTACCAGTGGGAACTGGTTTTGGGCCTCAATAAGGGGTAAAAGGGCGGTTTGCTCGTGCATGGCCCTAAAGCGCATGTTCATGCCCGGTGATATGCTTCCCCCTAAAAATTCGTGGTATTTATTGGTAAAATTGTAGGTAATGCAGGTTCCTAGGCCAATGGCTAGGTTGTGTTGGCCTCCAAATAGGTCTACAGCCGCCGAACAAATGGCTAGCCTGTCGGCTCCAATGGTTTCTGGTTTCCCAACTGGCGTGGTAATGGGTAGCTTGCTGGCATGACCAAGCATATGAAATTTGGCAGCGGCCCCTAGCTGCGCTTCCAGCCCCTCGCGGTGCTTGATCACAGAGGATAAAATAATTTTAGTAGGATGGTGATTTTGGAGCAGTTCGTCGATACTCTCCACCGAATCATCGGTTAAATAAATGGTTTGCTGCAGGTCTCGACCTTCAAAAACAGCACATTTAAGCCGGCTGTTACCAAAATCAAAGCAAAGGGTTCTTTCCATAAATGAAGCATTGGTGTGTACCGGGTTCAAAAATAATGCTTTTGTTTAGCTTGCTGCACTATTTACTTGGATAGCCTGCAATTTCACGGTTACTTTGTAGCCATGAAAATGAGTGGCTTTACCATTATTAAAAATGCAGTAATCAACGACTATCCCATTGTGGAAGCGATTACTTCAATTTTACCCGTGGTAGACGAGATGATTGTGCTTGTCGGAAAATCTGAAGACGATACCCTTGGACTCATGCGCTCGATCGGTGATTCGAAAATAAAAATTTACGAATCTGAGTGGGATCCTAATTTAAGAAAAGGCGGTGCCGTGTTAGCCGTAGAAACCAATAAAGCGTTTGAACTGATTGATCCAAATAGTACTTGGGCTTTTTATATTCAGGGCGATGAAGTGGTGCATGAAAAATACCACGAGGCCATAAAAGCGGCATGTGAACAATATAAAAACGACACCCGTGTAGAAGGGCTACTTTTTGATTATACACATTTTTATGGCACGTATGATTATGTGGGTGATAGTAGAAAATGGTACAATAAAGAAGTGCGCGTTATTAGAAATAAAAAAGAAATAAGTGCCTACAAAGACGCACAAGGATTTAGAAAAGGCACTACTAAAATTGATGTAAAGAAGGTAGCAGCAAGTGTTTACCATTATGGATGGGTAAAAAGTCCTGCGCAAATGGCTAAAAAAATAAAAAATTTTAGTGCACTTTGGCATTCGGATGCAGAGCTCAACGAAATTTTAAAAGACAACCAGCACTGGGATTTTACGGCCTACGATTCACTCGAAAAATTTACGGGTACGCATCCTATTGTTATGCAGCCTCGTATTGCTAGACAAAATTGGAAAATTGAAATTGATACCACCAGAAAAACTTTTTCTTTCAAAGACCGCATCTTGTATTACTTCGAAAAATTAACAGGCATTCGTCTATTTGATTTTAGTAATTTTAAAATCATTAAATAATACTGATGAATAACGCACAAGAAATAGCAGCAGGCATTATAGCTGGAGATTTTAAATCTTTGGCTAGGGGCATTTCTTGGGTAGAAAACGAAGTGGAAGGTTATCAGCAGTTATTGCACATTACACCTTCAAATAAATCTGCTGTTACTGGAATTACCGGCCCTCCGGGTGCCGGGAAAAGCACACTGGTAGACGCCTTAATTTCAAACTGGGTAGCCGCCGGAAAAAAAGTAGGGGTGCTTTGTGTAGATCCTTCTTCTCCCTTTAATTTAGGCGCCTTACTTGGCGACCGTATTAGAATGAGCGAGTGGTATAACCACGCCGGTGTTTACATACGTTCACTTGCAAGTAGAGGTGCACTGGGTGGACTACATACGCATATTTTAGAAATAACACAGCTCATGCAGTTGGCCGGGTTTGATGAAATTATTGTCGAAACAGTAGGTGTAGGTCAAAGTGAAATTGAAATTGCAGGACTTGCCGACACCGCCGTTGTTGTGGTTGTTCCGGAAGCTGGCGATGAAGTGCAAACCATGAAATCAGGCATCATGGAAATCGCACATATTTTTGTTGTCAACAAAAGCGACCGTCCAGAAGCAGATCAATTTGTGCATCATTTAAAACAAATGATGGCGCCAAGTTTTTCAAATACAACGTATCAAATTCCAATTATAAAAACAATTGCTGCACAAAAAACGGGCATATCAGAATTAGCGGAAGCCATAGCAGCACATCAGTTACAGCTTCAAGATCCTACTAGAAAAAATTGGTTGCTCACACAAAAAGCACTTCGATTGATTCAACAAAAAAGGATGCAAGATATCAATGCTACCTCATTATTAGCGGCGATTACAGAAGCGTCGCAGGATCCTCAATTTAATATTTTTGAATTTGTTCAAGCATACTAATAATGGGTACCATGGAAAATAAAAATCCTACAGTAGCCGTTGTTGTTGCC
>JBIKIS010000105.1:0-7121 GCA_044361485.1 Sediminibacterium sp. | reverse complement strand
AGTGGTCGACCCTGGTCGCTTATTGCTAAGCGGCTCTATGTTACGTTTATCCCGTTATCCTCACCCTCGAGACAAGAGGGCATGTTTGCCAAAAATTTCATCACCCCACAATAGATAAGAACTGTTTTGTTACTCATTAACAATGCAATGTTAAATCATTAGGCCTATTCGTTACAAATAATTTAATCAATAATCAAAAACTTTAGAAAAATATCAATAAATTGCTTTTATATTAAAATACTACTAAAAACACACCCTAATATGAACCCAAAATTGAATCTTGACAAACTCGATTTACAGATTATTCAGGAAATGATGGAGGATGCAGAAATTTCCTACGCCGATTTAGGTAAAAAACTCTTTGTATCGGGCGGTACCATTCACGTGCGTATAAAAAAATTAGAGGAGATGGGTGTGGTAAAGGGGAAAAAATTATCAGTCGATCTAAAAGAACTTGGTTACGACGTTATTGCTTTTATTGGCATCTATCTCGAAAAAAGTTCGTTGTATGATAGTGTTGCCAAGGAGTTAAAAAAAGTGCCACAAATTGTACGCTTAAATTATACTACTGGAAATTATAGCATGTTTGCTGAAATTGTTTGTAAAGACATTCAACAGTTGCGTTATGTTTTACATGATGAGTTGCAAAAGATAAAAGGTATTGAAAGAACCGAAACATTTATTTCACTCGAAGAAAGTTTGGTGCGCAGTGTAGTGGTTTCTCCAACTTCGGAATAATTATTTTTCACGCACATTAAATGCGTCTCTTAATCCGTTTCCTAGTAAATTAAATGCTAGCACTAGTATCATAATGGCAATGCCAGGTGCTAGTGCAAGTGCCGGATTGTGCGTGATAATAAAATTATAATTTTCTTTAATCATCAGTCCCCAGCTAGGTTGTGGCGGTTGTACACCCACACCTAAAAAACTTAAGCCCGCTTCTATTACAATCGCAGAAGCAAAATTGCTCGCAGCAATTACGAGTACGGGTCCAATAATATTGGGTAAAATATGTAAAAAAATAGTGCGTGCATTAGAGTAGCCAAGTACCTGTGCTGCTTCAATAAATTCTCTATTTTTAATGCCCATTACCTGACCGCGTACAAGCCTTGCAACATTCACCCACATGGTTAATCCTACGGCAATAAACACTTGCCAAAATCCTTTTCCTAAAACAAGTGTAATGGCAAATACTAGTAGTAATGTTGGAATGCTCCAAATAACATTGATAAACCACATAATGCATTCATCTATCCAGCCTTTATAAAAACCGGCTAATGCACCCAGTAAAATCCCAATGGTGAGTGAAAGTAAAACAGCAATCATACCAACGCCCAGGCTAACCCGAACGCCAATAATGAGGCGGCTTAACATGTCCCTGCCAAACTTATCGGTGCCAGCATAATAGGTTTGAGTAATAACTGGTGCTGTTGCTGTTAAGCGTAGCGGCATAACCCCTGATTCTGTAATGCCTTCATCAATGTATTTCTGGAAATAAATAGAATCTCCTTTTATGTGGTAAGAGGTAATTGGAATAAAGGTATTCGAGTCTTCTTTGCCATTTAATAGCCTATCAAAAAATGAACCATTTGGTGTTTGTCCTATTCGTTTTACTTGAAGTAATTGAATCGTAAAGCCAGGCTTCATACTTCCTATTTCAGGAATCATGCGGTTGGCGTTTGGCGAATGTTCAGGTGCTATAAAATATGCGAATACCGCCATCAAAAAGGCAGCGACAATAATATAAAGTGATAAGCTCGCTGGTTTATTCCGTTTTAGTTTTTTAAAAAAAGGATCAGGTTCATGTTTAGTTACGATTCGGCCTTTCCATTTGTAAGATCCAAAAGTGCCAAACCAACCAGCCACCACCGTATATAAAATATGAAATGGCTGCATGAACAAAAACCACAAGAGTAACTTTTGTTGCTTAAAAAATTTGGCAGCTGCGTACATAAATGGAAGTTCAACCAATGTTTTACAACCTATTAAAACAAGCCAGTTGTTGATATTACCAGTTTCTATAAGGTTAACGGGGAGGTATACCAGTAAAGAAAAATTTAACAGGTACACTAGCAGTAATATCCAAAAAATAATTTTGTCTTGATAGCCGAGAGCCTTACTAGACCAGCGTATCCGCTGTTGTATAAATAAACCTAGGGTAGGGCTTGGCGCTGTTGTAACGACTGCGTCCGCTGCATATAAGTATCCAATTTTTCCTTCAAAAGATTGTTTCATTTTATGCATCAGTAGCATATCATCACCACTGGGTAAATGATCAATGCCACTAAATTTTCCAACATGTTCAAAAGCTTCTTTACTATAACACAAATTAGCGCCGTTGCACAGTGTGTGTGAACCAGAGCCAACAGCTGCTGCCGTAATGCCTTGTAAACTAATAAAATCTAAAACTTGAAAAACCGATAAAAAGCTTCCGGTATTTTTATAGGCAACAGGTGCTGCTACCATTACGCAGTTATGCTCCTGAATGTATGCATCATAACAAGCTAGCCAATTATTGGTAAAACTGCAATCAGCGTCGGTGGTAACAATCCATGCATGATTTGCCTTTTCAATCGCAATTTCTATAGCTCTTTTTTTATACGCAATAATATTTTCATCTTTTGTAAAATCCTGTAGGCGCAGTAACCTTACATTGTTATGTTGTAAAGCAAGTGATGCAACAATGGTTGCGGTTTCATCTTCCGAAAAATCATCTATTACAATCACTTCAAATAAATGAGCCGGGTAGTTTTGCGCCAAAATACCCGCTATGCAGGCTTCTATATTGGCCGCTTCATTGCGGGCCGGAATGACAATCGAAAACTTGGTTTGAGGTGTTTTGCCCTCAGCCACAAATGCGCGCAGGTTCCAGTGCCCCCTTGTATAAAAGGCCATTAATACGCCGTAGGCGGCCAAAAAGCAAATGGTTACCGTAAAAAGGTACATCTAACAAAGAAAATCAATAATTGGCCAGTTTGAACGACTGCCCCTATCATTTCATTATTTTTCTTGGTTTTTTGCCAAAAACGGCCGTACTTTGAATTAGTTGCATAACTAACTATATGTCAAACAACCAATTTAAAAGAGGCGAATTATACAGCGTTATCAATGGTATGGCGTCTACCGCTGTTGCCAGACGTTTACAAAAAAACTTTAGACTCGCGGGGCTCGAAATTACCATTGAGCAGTGGAGTGTACTTTATCATTTATGGAAGCAGGACGGACTGAGTCAGCAGGAACTTTGTAACCGAACTTTTAGGGATAAACCCAGTATCACGCGCTTACTAGACAACCTAGAAAAGCAAAAGCTGGTTAAGCGGATGCCTTCTAAAGATGATCGACGCATCAATTTGGTGTGCTTAACAGAGCCAGCAAAATTATTACAAGATAAAACCATCGAGCTTGCGAATCAAACCATGGATGAGGCACTTGTTGGTGTTGGTAAAAATGAAATTGAAATAGTAAAACAAGTATTTCAAAAAGTATACGACAATTTATTATAAACGTCTTTTAAAATTATAGATATGGAAACTTCAAATCAAAAACCATTACTCGGTGGTGAGTGGATTATTAAAGAAAGTACCCCTGATGCTACTTTTATTCCAGAAGAATTTAATGAAGAACAACTGATGGTAAAAGATATGTGTGAACAATTCATCAACACAGAAATTTTGCCTATTGTAGATCGTATCGATAAACTAGAGGCTGGGTTAATGCCATCCCTCATGGAAAAAGCCGGTGAGCAGGGGCTTTTGTCTACCTCATGTCCCGAAGCATATGGTGGACTTGGTAAAGATTTTATTACTTCTACCATTGTAAATGAAGCACTAGGTGGTGGCTATTCTTTTTCGGTGGCGATTGCTGCACATACAGGTATTGGTACACTTCCTATTTTATATTTTGGTACCGAAGAACAAAAACAAAAATACATTCCTAAATTAGCCAGTGGCGAATGGAAGGGTGCGTATGGTTTAACAGAGCCTAATAGTGGTAGTGATGCACTTAGCGCAAAAACAACGGCCGTTTTATCTAGTGATGGACAGCATTATATTTTAAATGGACAAAAATGTTGGATCACCAATGGTGGTTTTGCAGACGTTTATACGGTGTTTGCAAAAATTGATGGTGAAAAATTTACTGGTTTTATTGTTGAAAGAGGTACCGAAGGTTTTACCCAAGGTCCCGAAGAACATAAAATGGGTATCAAAGGTTCTTCAACCGTTCAATTATACTTCCAAGACTGCAAAGTGCCTGTAGGTAACGTTTTAGGAGAAATAGGTAAAGGACATATTATTGCGTTTAACGTATTAAATATTGGTCGTTTAAAATTATGTGCTGCAACACTTGGTGGTGCTAAAAGAGCAACAACAGTGACTGTGCAGTATGCAAAAACAAGAGAGCAGTTTAAATTACCAATTGCCAAATTTGGCGCCATCAAACACAAAATGGCCGAAATGGCTATTAGAATGTGGGTGTGTGAAGCGGGTCTTTACCGAACCGCAAAATGGATTGATGATAAAGAACACGCTTTATTACAAGAGGGTAAAACATTTGCACAAGCATTACTTGGTGCTGCCGAAGAATTTGCAATTGAGTGCGCGATATTAAAAGTATTTGGTAGCGAAGTGCTAGATTTTGTGGTAGATGAAGGCGTACAAATTCATGGCGGAAATGGTTTTAGCGATGAGTATCAAATTTCTAAAGGATACCGCGATAGTAGAATTAACCGAATCTATGAAGGTACCAATGAAATTAATCGTTTGCTTACCGTAGACATGGTGCTAAAACGTGCCATGAAAGGAAAATTAGACTTAATGACACCTGCTATGGCGGTGCAAAAAGAACTGATGAGTATTCCAGATTTTGGTGATTCCGATGACGCGCCTTTTGCAAAAGAAATTAAATACATCAAAAACTTTAAGAAGGCGATATTAATGGTAGCGGGTGCTGCTGTGCAAAAGCTAATGATGCAACTTGAAAAAGAGCAGGAAGTACTCATGAACATTGCAGATATGGCCATTGAGGTATTTCATACAGAGAGTGCACTACTTCGTGTTATGAAACTCACACAAAAAAATGGAGAAGCGGCTACAAGTATTGAAACAGATATTATGCGCACCTATTTATATGACGCCGCAGACCGTATCAATAAAGCAGGTAAAGATGCACTTAATAGTTTTGCAGATGGAGACGAGCTTCTCATGATGCATATTGGACTTAAGCGTTTTACCAAAGTTGACCCGTATAATACGAAAGAGGCACGCCGTAGAATTGCAGACAAGTTGGTGGCGGATGATGGCTACAAATTTTAATTGAATTCTATTTTTTGTATCTTGGCTACATGAATTATGTAAGGGCCATCCTATGTACCGCTATCTTTTTTGTACAATCAGTTGCAGCGCAAAACACAGGCTACACTGGCTTTTGGGCCAGAACGGCGGGTAAATTACCGGCACTTGCTTATGGCTTAGGTGAAGACAGGCTCGGTGGCGCTAAAATGGGCTACCTTGACACGAGCGTGTTGCTTAAAGTGGTGGATACTGCTAAATCCATGTTTCAGGTGCAGCTTTCAAAAAATCATTTTGCCTACATAGATAAGCAGTTTATTGTAGTAGATACAACCGCACTTGACAAACCACTTACGCCTTTTCCGTATACCAGTAATTCCATCATTGCAAAAGGAGATTCTTTATTTGATTATGTTTCTATTCGGCTACCAGAAAAACTTCCGTATAAATCTTGGATGGACATCAATCCTTCAAAAATTAATATTGATATATATGGTGTTGCATCCAACACCAATTGGATTACACAGCTCTCTAGTTTACAAGAAGTAAAAAATGTTTATTACCATCAAGTAGAAGATGATGTGCTAAGGGTTACAATTGAATTACAGCACAAACAACACTGGGGTTATGCACTTTCATATGGTGCTAAAGGACTCGAACTAATGGTAAGAAGGCAGCCACAAAAATTAGACCTTAACACCATGATTGTAGCCATTGATGCAGGACATGGGGGAACCAATGTGGGTGCAAGTGGAATTTGTACCAATGTTCAAGAAAAAAATGCCACTTTATTATTTGCCAAGGCACTGGAGCAACATTTAAGAGATGCAGGTGTTGAAAACCTAATCATGACGCGAGGTTCAGATTCTTCCTTTGATAACAAGGACCGGATATTGTGGCTGCAAGCACAGCTTCCGCATGTGGTGATTAGTTTACACCTAAACTCCAGTGGTAGCCCATTAATTAGTGGTACCAGTACCTATTATAAGCATATTGGATTTAGGCCCCTCACCCAAACTATTTTAAATAGGATGTTAGAGCTGGGTCTTAATGAATTTGGTAATGTGGGTAGTTTTAATTTTGCACTCAGTCAACCAACTGAGTTTCCTAGTTGTTTAGTAGAAATAGCCTTTTTATCTAACCTGGATGATGAGCAAAAAATTATCAATCCCGACTTTCAAAAAGACGTGGCTAAAAAAATTCATGCCGGATTACAGGATTGGTTAAAAAGAGTTGAACGTTAAAAAATTTAAAAGCACAACAATGGATAATTCAATACAAGAGTTTAATGATTACCGTCAAAAAATGAATGACGTTATTTTAAGTAAAGACAACCTCGTTTTAAAACGTTTATGGAATTTAGATACCAATACTTACGATGATGGTGCACTAGATAAAAAAACAAAGGAAATGTTAGGCCTGGTAGCAAGTATGGTACTCAGATGTGACGATTGTATCAAGTACCACCTTCAAAAATGCCATGAGCTAGGCCTTTCTACAGCGGAGGTATATGAAATATTTGCAGTAGCCAACATTGTAGGCGGCACCATTGTTATACCACATACCCGCCGAGGTGCCGAATTTTGGGAGGCGCTGGTAAAAGGGTAAAAATTTTGTGTTCCTTATTAAATTTAGTCGGACCTTTAGGGCTCGAATCATTCAAATAATACCAGATGTCTACAGATACTATTACCGAAGCACCTATTTTAACCGCTAAAGATTTTGCAACCGACCAAGAAGTACGTTGGTGCCCAGGATGTGGCGATTATTCTATTTTGGCCCAGGTTCAAAAAGTGATGCCTAACATTGGTATTCCCAAAGAAAATATTGTCA
>JBIKIS010000212.1:0-7175 GCA_044361485.1 Sediminibacterium sp. | reverse complement strand
ATCAATAGAAATTTTTTCACCAAATACATTAATTTTTGCAGCAAATGCAGGATCATCAGATAGATTAGCACCCTTTGCATACATTACTTTAGAACCAATGCCAGGGCGGTTATTAAACCCTTCTAACACAGCAACTGCCTGCTTCGCATCGGCATTAATTGACCAGGTTCCAGGCATATTAGAACGGTCATTGGCAAGTGGGCCAATAAGCGCAATTTTTTGACCCTGCTTTAATGGCAATACTTGATTGTCATTTTTTAAGAGCACAAAAGAACGCATCGCCGCTTCTTTTGCAAAGGCGCGCTTGTCTGCACTTAACACTTCGGAAGACCTTTCTTGTTTGAGGTATTTAAATGGATCTTCAAATAAACCTAAATCATATTTTGCTTCGAGTATTCTTTTACAAGCTGCATCAATAGCAGCCATTGACACTTTACCTGCTTGCAATGATTTTTGTAGGGTATTTAAAAAACCTTCACTCACCATATCCATATCAAGGCCTGCATTAAGTGATAGTGCCGATACAGTAGCTGTATCTCCCATACCATGATTGATCATTTCGGTGACAGATGTGTAATCAGAAACAACAAAACCTTTAAAGCCCCACTGATTTCTTAAAACATTTGTAAGCAACCATTTATTGCCTGAAGCAGGAACGCCATCTACATCATTAAATGAAGTCATCACAGAACCAGCACCAGCTTCCACTGCCGCTTTATACGGCGGAAAATAATCGTTGTACATTTTGAGCCTACTCATATCTACCGTGTTATAATCTCTACCTCCTTCTGGCGCACCATATAATGCAAAGTGTTTGACACAAGAAAGTAGTGATTTACCAGTAGACAAATTTGCATTACCTGCGCCGCCCTGATACCCAACTACCATGGCTTTTGCAATAGCACTTCCTAAAAAAGGATCTTCGCCAGCGCCCTCTGCAACCCTTCCCCAGCGTGGATCACGTGCAATATCTACCATCGGAGAAAAAGTCCAGTTTAAACCATCGGCAGTGGCTTCCAGCGCAGCCATTTGAGCCGATTTTTCGATCATGGCCAAATCCCAACTAGCAGATAATGCAAGTGGAATCGGAAACGCTGTTTTATAGCCGTGAATAATATCGGAACCAAATAACATAGGAATGCGTAGCCTCGATTCACGCACCGCTAATTCCTGTACCTTTTTAATTTTATCTAAGCCAGCAATTCCAAACATGCCGCCGACTAAACCTCTTTTTATTTTTCCTTCCACATCAGTACTTACAACAGTTCCTGTAACAGATGCATCACCAGGAATAATTAAATTTAATTGACCCAATTTTTCTTGAAGGGTCATTTTAGCCATTAGAGAACCAACGAACTGCGCTTTTGTTTGCTTTTGCGCAATACAGGGTGTAGCAACTACCAAGGCAACTAAAAACAAAAACTTAGGAATAGAAATCAAACGCATAAGGTCATTATTATTTAACAATATTAAGAACCTTTAACGATAATTAAGTTAAATACCCGCTTAACTTTACACAAAGCAAACGAATGAAATTTTTTTTAATATCCTTACTATGTTTAATGCTTGTAAGATCCAATGTAAAGGGTCAAACAACTGCTGCATATACCGCTTCGATAAAGCATTTTGACAGTTTACGTGTCAAAGCTTTAACAGAACAAAATGGATGGCTCAACCTAGCTGGCCTTTACTGGTTAAAGCCTGGTAACAATACCTTTGGAAGTGCTCCAAGTAACGCGCTTGTGTTTAAGCATAAAAATATGCCAGCTGTTTTAGGAAAATTTAAAGTGGTAGGATACAGGGTAAGCTTTGAATTTGATAAAGCAGCAACTAAATTTCCAAACGATTATTCCGAAGAAATAATACTTTTTGATCCTAACAATAAAACGGATACGAGCATTGTATACAATCAGTTTATGTGGAGTGTTATTATTCGGGAAGATAAAATTGGGGTGCGTTTTAGAGACTTAAAAAATCCGGCACTGGCAGCCTTTAAAGGCAATAAAAGATTCGCTATTCATGAAAAATGGAATTTGCCAGCAAAACTTTTACCACCTAACCCGAGCGAACTTTTTATCACCAATGTTTTAGGACAAACTACTGCCGAGGATTATGCGGGTAAAATAAGCTTTGAGTACCAAGGAAAAAATTATGTACTAGACGCCATTAGCGAAGGCCCTGGCGATTTGTTTGTGATTTTTGGCGATGCTACCAATGGCATTAATACCTACCATACTGGAAGATTTATGTATGTGCCTAGGCCAGATAGTAATGGTAATACCTATATTGATTTCAATAAAGCATTTAACCCGCCTTGTGCTTATACTGCATTTGCAACCTGTCCCATACCGCCCAAACAAAACATACTGCCTTTTAAGGTTACAGCAGGCGAGTTATCAGATAAACATAAATAACGCATTCAAATACATGCATAAAAAAAGGGCGAACCGTGGTTCGCCCTTTTTTACAAAAACTATGCTATTACTTTTTAGTAAATGAATAGGTATAATATCCACCATTAGAAAGGTTAAGTACAACATCGTATGTACCTGCCTTAAATGAAAGATTGTCACCATTGAATTCAAGTACACCATCTCCACCACTATCACCTAGGTTTACATCCCAAGAGCTGTTAAATCTAAACTTAAGTTCAGAATCTGAAGCAAGTGTGAAAGTAGTTTTCCAAACCTTAGCACCACTATCATAAGTAAGTGCCACGTCAGGATTTCCACCCCATCCACTAAATCCTCCAACAATACCAACACCAGTTACTAAGTAATTAGACCAAGTACTATTTTTAGTATTGGCTCTTACTAAATAGTAACCACCTGCTGCAACGCTTAAGTTACCACCGCTTGTGCTAATGGCTGAAGCTGTTCCACCATAGTTATTACCATTCCAATCTGGTTGGCTTGTAAATTTAAATTCAGAACCAGAAGTACCGAAGTCTACAAAACCGTGGAAGTCTTCGTCATTTTTAATAGAGCCTAGTGAAGGTGCTTTATCTGGAGACCAACCTTGGTAACCACCCGCTACAAAAAGCATTCCAAAAGGAACAGCAGTAACGGTAAATTTACCACGTTGGAAATCAAAACGAATTTTATACATACCAGTCTTTGAAGGACCGGGGAAGTTATCGTTGAAGTTGAAACCAAAATCACCACCTAAGTTTAAATCAGTTAATGAGTTGTTTGCAACTGCGTATTTATTACCCCAATCACCATTTACTGGTAATGCTAAATACTGCTGACCACCTTTTAAGTAAAAAGTGCCCTCGTATGTAACAGAGTCTACTCTTTTAAATTCTTGAGTAGGCACAGGTACTGGATTATTCCAACCACCAATGGTTGCAGCACCCACTAAAAATAATCTTTTAGAAGTTGGTGGTTGCACTTTTGGTGGAATTACATATGGAGTTGCAGTTAGCGTTAACACATTAGACGTTAATTGCTCGTTGTTGTTTCCATAAGAAGAAATAATACGTGCATCAATTTTGTACGCTACATTATAGCTAAAGCCAAACCCAAGTAATACTGCGTTTAGTTCTTTACCAGTAAATGCATAACTCATTCTACCATTTAATACGATAGAAGCCGCTTTAGAAAAGCTTCTTCCTGAAGAATCGATTTGTAAAATGTATTTAACCGTATTATCATTTGTAGCGTATTGTGGGTTGGTCCAAGAGAACAATACCGCAGTACTTAATGAATCTGCTGTTTTAGTAGCAATTGTTGTTGCAGAAGCTTGTAATACAACACTCTTTCCTGGCTCGTACACAGTAAGAGGCGCTACTTTTTCACAAGACCAAAGTGCAACTGCAAATGTAGCCGTGAAAAGCAATGTTTTTAAAATTTGTTTCATTGTTTACTATTTTAGTTGTTGTTCTTATTGTTTGGTTACAGTATAAGTTCCTGCTTGGAAATCAACTGAAATTTTATAATTACCTGGAGTAGATGGACCATCAAATCCTGGATCAGCATCTTTCTTTTCTAGTGTACCAGAAAAAGCATCGCCAGTTAATTTTTTGTACTGTGTGCCCCAAACACCATTTTCTTGAATCATCTTATAATTTCCACCACCTACAAAAGCAACTACACCTTCATATAAAGTTTCAGAAACTTTAGCCAAACGCTGTGAAGTAACAAATGGAGCACCAAGTGGATTAGACCAACCAGATGCAAATGCATTACCAGTTACCCATAATGTTCCTGCAGTTGGCACAGCAACTTTTGGCGGCGGTGCGTATGGTAACACTTTAAATGCTAACACGTTTGAAATTAACTCGGTTGGAGCAGCGCCTAAAGTAGCGATAATACGTACTTCAATTCTTGCAACTCTTCCTGGCTTTACATTCAAATCAGAAATAGCAATATTAAACGCCTTTTGCGTATACGATACAGACAAGTCTTTACTAATAGATATAGACTTTTTTCTAGCACCTTTAAA
This sequence comes from Sediminibacterium sp., assembly GCA_044361485.1. Taxonomy (GTDB): domain Bacteria; phylum Bacteroidota; class Bacteroidia; order Chitinophagales; family Chitinophagaceae; genus Sediminibacterium. The sequence continues at coordinate 2,729 of JBIKIS010000212.1, read as the reverse complement.
ATTAGCACCAGCAGTATCGATTTCTAAAGTGTAATTAACGTTTTGAGAACTTCCACCAGAAGCAAATTTATAATTAGGATTGGTCCAATTAAAGGTTACACCTAAATTTTCTTCTGTTAAAAAGTTTAGTGCAATGCTATCTCTTGAAGTAGCAGAAAGCACAGGAGCCGTACCGCTAATGTAAGTATCTTTTGCCTCGTCTTTTTCACAAGCAGCAAAGAATACGATCGCAAGACTCACGTAAACTAGTGATTGAATTATTTTTTTCATACAATTTATTTTAAATGTTTCAGACAGTATTAATAACCTGCGTTTTGAACTAAATTAGGATTAGATGAAATGTCTGCAGAAGGAATTGGATACAATCTTCTGAATGCATCTACATTGGTTCCACCTCTAACACCACCTTTCCAAGGCCATAGATAAGAAGATTCTACAAATCTATTGTAACGGATAAGGTCTGATCTTCTAAATCCTTCCCAATATAATTCTCTTGCACGCTCGTCTAAAATAAAATCTAAATTTAATTGAGCAGCAGTAATAGTGCTTGCACCAGCTCTTGTTCTTAAAGCATTTACATAGCTTAAAGCAGCCCCTGCATCACCTGTTCCACCTCTTAATACCGCTTCCGCGTATACTAGGTTCATTTCTGCAGAACGGAAAATTGGGAAATCAATATCTACCCAAGTTAAATTTTTACCTGGTGTACCATTCATATTGATATTTCTAAATTTAGTGATCGCATAGCCATCTGTAAATTTAGTTAAGTCACTAATATCTGCAGATTGACCACTGGTATAGAACTGTGAACGCTTATCGGCAGTACCTGTTAAGTCAGGGAACTTGCTAGATAAACCAGTAGTAGTTCTTAAACCACCCCATCCACCATCAACACCAAATTGAGCAGCAACCATGCTACCACCAACAGGTGCGTGTGTTAAGAATGTAGTACCACCCCAGTTTTGTGTTTTTAAACCATCATAGTTAATGGTTAAAATAAACTCAGAAGTATTTACATTGTTATCTGCACGCATTAACTTAGTATAGTCCGTAATTAAAGAATAACCAGCGTCTAATACTCTTTTTGCGTAGGTAGCAGCATCTGTATTTCTAGCAGTACCTGTATACACTTGCGCATTTAAGTATAAACGAGCAAGTAATGCCCATGCTGCAGCTTTATCTGCACGACCATATTCATTTTTACGCGCATCAACCAAGGTTGATTCAATTGCTTTAAGTTCTGTTTCGATATAAGAAAAGATTTCACCACGTGTTCTCTGCTTTGGCAATACAGAGCCTAACGCTTCTGCATCCGTAACAAAAGGAATATTACCAAATAAATCCATTAAGATTGAATATTGGTAAGCACGTAAAAATCTTGCTTCTGCTCTGTATTTTTTAATGGCTTCAGCATCCACACCCGTAATTCCTTTTGACGCAACAGTTGCATCAGCAGATTGACGAATGAAATCGTTTGCTAAAGTGATTTGATAGTAACAACGGTAGTAAAGGCCAGTAAGCATTGGATTGCTCGCAGACCAATTCATGTTGTGGAAGTCTTGAATACCTGGATCTCCCCAAGAAACAACAGCTTCGTCAGTACTTAATTCTTGTGCTTTCCACCATAGGCGTAAGAAATCAGAAGTACCTTCATCGATACCTTGAATATCTCCGTTACCTGCAGGTCCAGCATTACCTGTTAAAGCATAGCTCGCATATACTTTTGCAAAAGCTTGCTTATAACCATTTGCGTCGGCATAAACAGTTGCTGATGTAACATCGTTAGTTGGTAACAAATCCAAAGTTTTGTTACAAGATGCCAATACAACAATCGCTCCAACTGTGGCTATGATTTGTTTGTATAGATTATTTTTCATTGTTATATTTTTTTGTACTATTGATTGAATTAGAAATCAAGATTTATACCCAATACAATGGTTCTTGGACGAGGATAAAAATTATTATCTATACCGCCGTTCATTTCAGGATCTAAACCAGTATACTTAGTAATTGTTAATACATTTTGTACAGTTGCATTAATACGTAAAGAAGCTTTATCGCTAAATACTTTACCAACATTATAACCTAGGTTGATATTGTCAATACGTAAGAAAGATGCATTTTGTACATAGTAATCAGATAAGTAATAGTTAGAACCATTACCACTAAATCCTGATTTCAAATAATCTCTAGAACCGTTATTGATATAACCAATTGGGTTTAAGATATTTCTTAAAGTACCAGAACTAGAAGCGATGTTATTGTACAAGTAGTTGCCAATGTTAGCACGCATTACGATACCAGCATTCCACTTCTTGTGTGTAACACTTGAACTTAAACCAAAAAACATTTGAGGATCTATACCTTTATACTGATATAAATCTCTTTCGTTGATCACGCCATCTCTGTTTAAATCAGCGTATAAACCATCGATAGGGTTATCGTTGGCATCATATACTTGCTTGTATACAAAGAACGCGCCTCTTTGGTATCCTACAGAATGAATTAAGATAGAGTTACCGGTACCACCACTAATGCCACCAAAACGAGCACCTGCATAAGCTGGGTCATCAGAGATGGTTAATTTAGTGATTCTGTTTTGGTTATAAGTTGCGTTGAACGCGATATCCCAAGTTGTGTTTTTATTACGGATAGGTTGGATATTTAAAGTAAATTCAATACCCTTATTTTCCATCGTACCTACGTTTGCAACAATCTTATTGCTAAAG
>JBIKIS010000008.1:0-26360 GCA_044361485.1 Sediminibacterium sp. | reverse complement strand
CGCCTGAATTAGATAGTACTTTACCATCTATAACAGTTTGCTGCGCTAACGCATACTTACTAGAAGTAAGCATGAGCACTGCAACCATGAAAAATAAAAATTTTCTCATTTGCATATTATTTGGTTATAAAATAAGAGCCTAAATTATGTAATTATTACCATTTTGTTAAAACTTTTTAACAATTGATTGTATTTCATTCATTTTCAATTATTTATGGACTAACGAACGATTGTTTTTTAGGATTGAGCGGTAATATAATAGGATGAATGGTAAAAAAAATATGCTTTTATGAAGTGTCATTTTAGGGTACTTTTGCAGCATGTTAGTACTAGACGGAAAAATTGCAGCAGCAGCTGTTAAAGCTTCATTGCAAAAACAAACAGCAGCCATTGCTGCAAATGGTAAAAGAGCGCCTCATTTGGCTGCTATTTTAGTGGGCAACAATGGAGCCAGCGAAACCTATGTAGCGAGTAAGGTTAAAAATTGTGAAGAAACAGGCTTTTTATCATCACTGATTCGATTCGACGAAAACGTTTCTGAAGACATCTTGTTAGAAACCATCCAAAAGCTCAATAACGACAATACCGTAGATGGTATTTTAGTGCAACTTCCTTTACCAAAACATATCAGTGATCAAAAAGTAATTGAAGCCATTGATCCTAAAAAAGACGTGGACGGTTTTCATCCAGTAAACGTTGGGAAATTAGTACAAGGCCTTGAAACCTTTATCCCTGCTACACCTTACGGCATCATGTTATTACTAGAACATTTTAATATTGATACCAAGGGCAAACACGCTGTAGTTGTTGGACGTAGTAATATTGTAGGACGTCCTATGAGTATTTTACTCAGCAGTAACGTTAACAAAGGCAATTGTACGGTAACCATTTGTCATTCACATACACCCAACATCGAAGCATTTTGTAAAGAAGCAGATATATTAGTTGCTGCACTAGGTAAGCCCGGATTTATTACCGCTAACATGGTAAAACCTGGCGCAGTCATTATTGACGTAGGTATTACAAGAGTTGCAGACGAATCAACCAAAAGTGGATTTAGAATTAAAGGCGATGTGGCCTATAACGAGGTATCAGAAGTAGCAAGTGCTATTACGCCAGTACCAGGTGGCGTAGGGCTTATGACCATCGCGGGACTACTAAAAAATACGATGCAAGCTTATTTGCAGCACGCTTAATTATTACATGAACGAATCAACAACTGCAGCAGCTATGTTACCCGTGATGGAGTATTTTTATACCCTCCAAGGCGAAGGCTATCACCAAGGTAGAGCTGCCTATTTTATTAGACTAGGTGGTTGCGATGTAGGCTGTGTGTGGTGTGATGTAAAAGATAGTTGGGATGCTAGTAAGCACCCATTACAAACCGTTGATTTTTTAGTATCGGAAGTACAAAAAACACCGGCCAAATTAGTAGTAATAACAGGTGGTGAACCATTACTTCACAATTTAGATGCACTCACCGCTGCGCTTCAGGCAGCAGGGTTTGAAACCAATATAGAAACCTCTGGCTCATCACCATTATCTGGTAGTTGGAACTGGATTTGTTTATCGCCTAAAAAATTTAAAGCGCCATTAGATCATGTGGTAGAAGTAGCACAGGAATTAAAAGTGGTGATCTTTAACAAACATGATTTTGAATGGGCCGAAACCTTTGCGGCCCAGGTGCCTCCTTCTTGTAAATTATACTTGCAACCCGAGTGGGAAAAAGCGTCTAGTATGCTTCCTTTAATTACAGCATATATTAAAGAAAACCCAAAATGGGAACTGAGTGCACAACTGCACAAATATATTAACGTACCTTAATTGCATGAAGCAAAAAAGTAGGTTTAGGGGTCTGATATTTTGTTGTGCTTTTATTTTAATGAGCACTTTTGCGTTTGCGCAAACACCGCGTCAATCTAGTAATCCTAAAGCTTTAAAAAAATACAACGAAGCCCTTGTTGCGCTCGAAGACAACCGCAGCAAAGAGGGCATTGCATTACTTGGCAACGCTTTACAAATAGATTCTAATTTTATTGATGCCTACTTGTCATTAGCTGGCGCACTTGGCAATACCAAACAATATAAAAAAGCAGTTACGGTATATGAACGCGCACGTTTAAAAGACAGTATTTATTTTACGCCCTATTTACTGCCCTACTCTATAAACCTTGCTGGACTTGGACAATTTGAAGATGCACTTACAGCGATCAAAAAGTTTTTAACACTCGATGGTTTAAGTGGCAGAAGTTTAAAAGCCGCGCAGTACCGAAAAAAAACGTTTGAATTTGCACTCAGTGAAAAACAAAAAAATAAAAACGCGTCTTATGTTTTTGCACCAAAAAATTTAGGCGATAGCGTGAACTCTCGTTTTTCGGAGTATTATCCTTCGGTTACTGTTACCGATGACGCGCTTGTTTTTACTAGACGCACTGGTAATTCTAGAGAAGATTTTATGTTAAGTGGTATTCCGCACAAAGACAGTTTTAATAAAGCAGCACCCCTAGATGGTGATATTAATTTGGAGCCGCGCAAAGGCGCTATCACTGTATCACAGGACGGTGATTGGCTGTTTTTTGCAGCTGATATTTCGGGCGCTGGACTTGGTGGATTTGATATTTACAAATCGGTGTATACGCCAACAGGCTGGAGCATTGAGGAAAATTTAGGCGAATCTATCAACACCGATTTTTGGGAAAGCTCTCCAGCAATTAGCCCCGATAAACGTGCACTTTATTTTAGTAGCACGAGACCCGGCGGATATGGCGGTGCAGATTTATACGTGAGTTATTTAAAACCAAATGGACGCTGGACCGAAGCTGTTAATATGGGCCCTACTATTAATACCGCTGGTGATGAAATGGCGCCTTTTATTCACGCGGATAATCAAACACTTTATTTTACATCGGACGGTTTACCCGGTTATGGTGGATCCGATTTATTTGTACTCAAAAAATTGTCAAATGGAAAATGGGGCACCCCAGAAAATATGGGCTACCCTATAAATACGATTGAAAATGAAGGCAGTTTAGCAGTTGCCGCCGATGGCTACACCGCTTATTATGCAAGCGATAGAGAAGATAGCAGGGGCGGCCTCGACATTTATTCTTTTACACTACCCGTAGATGCAAGACCTTTTAAAACCATTTATGTAAAAGGCGTTGTAACAGATTTAATTTCTAAAAAAGGATTACCTGCTAATTTAGAATTAACAGACAATGCTACAGGAACTATTATTAATAAAGTACAAACCGATGAGCTCGGACATTATTTTATTACACTCCCGGAAGGAAAAGATTACACGTTTACCGTTAATAGAAAAGGATATTTATTTTATTCGAGCGCCTATGCATTATCCGGTGCAGCACCTGATAGCACCTACATTAAAAACATAGCTTTAGAGCCTATTAAACTGGCTTCTAATTTTGTGTTTACGCAAGTATTATTTGAGAGTAATAGTTATACACTTTTACCCGCTTCATTGCCAGAATTAAATAAACTGGTTCAAATATTAGAAGAGAACCCTGGCATGCATATACAAATTAGTGGACACACCGATAATGTTGGTAAAGCTGCCGATAATCTAACCCTCTCTACGAGTAGAGCAAAAGCCATTGTACAATACTTGTCTAGCGAAGGTATTGCTACGGAAAGGCTTACCTACAAAGGGTTTGGTAGTACAGAACCCATTGCCACTAACGAAACCGCAGCGGGTCGTGCACTTAATAGACGTACTAGCTTTACGATTACGAAATTATAGTTTACGCATTCAGGTGTTGCGCGTTTTTGCGTGCGCACATTTACACGTACTAGTACTCGTTTTTGTTTGGATGTTTTGCGTGAGCTTGCACTGTAATGGACACACAAACCGAAAACAACGAACTACGCTATCAAATTGCGCTCACACAAATAGAATCGATAGGACCAAGCCTTGCCAAGTTTTTAATAGAACGTTTTGGAACAGCAAGTGGAGTATTTAATGCTTCTAAAAAAGATTTATTAGACATCCAATATTTTGGCAATTATAGAGCCGAAAAAATTATTCGGTTCAATAATTTTACAGCCGCCGACACCGAGGTTTCATTTGTAAACAAACACGGCATCACACCCCTATTTATTAATGCGGTGGGCTATCCAAAAAAATTAGCCGCCTGCTACGATGCCCCTACCATACTGTATTACAAAGGATCGTCACCGATTAACCAAACGCGCATTATTAGTATTGTGGGTACCAGACTTCCTACGCCATATGGCAAGTGGCTTACAAGTTTAATTGTGGAACAATTGGCTCCTTACAATCCACTTATTATTAGCGGGCTCGCTTATGGTATCGATGTTACCGCGCATCAAACAGCACTGGATTGTAATTTACAAACAGTAGGCGTGCTCGCACATTCACTCGCTACTATTTATCCGGCGGCGCACCAGCATATTGCAAAAGATATTGTAGCGCAGGGCGGACTTTTAACCGAACTATCGTCTACAGCCCGCATCGAAAAATTTAATTTTCCAAAACGCAACCGCATAGTTGCAGGTTTATCAGACGCTACCATTGTTATCGAAACAGAAACAAAAGGCGGCAGTATGATTACGGCTAACCTAGCTTTCGATTATGACAGACAAGTGTTTGCTTGCCCCGGAAAAATTACCGACAAAAAAAGTAGTGGCTGCTTGCAGCTTATTCAAACGCATAAAGCGGCCATGTTAGATTCTGTAGCCACTTTTATTGAAGCACTGGGTTGGGCACCCATCACCACAAAACAAATAGCACCTAAACAGGAGCAAAACTTAACAGATTCTGAAAAAACAATACTTGCCCTACTAGACCATCAAATTCCGGTATCTATCGATGAAATTTACCTCAAAAGCATGCTCCACAACGCCGTTTTAGCGGGCAGCCTGCTCAATTTAGAGATCTACGGCCTCATTGGAGCCCTTCCGGGTAAAACCTACCTGCGGCTACTGGGCTAAATCATTTTTTTGGCTGAAATATGCGGTTCCTATTATCTTTGCACATGGCAACAAGAAATACAAAGACCGCCAATAAGGCAACAAGTTCTAGATTATTTGGAGAAGGGCTAACGTTCGATGACGTTTTACTCATGCCAGCCTACTCCGAAATATTACCCAGAGACACTGATATCCGCTCTCAACTTACAAAGTCTATCACGCTGAATGTACCCATGTTATCCGCCGCAATGGATACCGTTACAGAAGCCAACCTAGCTATTGCACTTGCACGCGAAGGCGGCATTGGTATTTTACACAAAAACATGAGCATCGACAAACAAGCCGAGCAAGTAAGACGTGTAAAAAGAAGTGAAAGCGGTATGATTGTTGACCCCATCACCCTTTTAGTAGACGCCACCATTGGTGACGCACTAAAACTAATGCGCGACAATAAAATTGGTGGTATTCCTATTGTAGACGCCGGACAAAAATTAGTAGGTATTTTAACCAATAGAGACCTTCGTTTTGAGACAGACAAAAAACGTAAAGTAAAAGAAGTAATGACTAAAGAAAATTTAGTGATTGCACCAGAAGGTACCGACCTCAAAAAAGCAGAAATTATTTTACGCAAACATAAGATCGAAAAATTACCCGTTGTAAACAAACAAGGTAAACTGATTGGTCTTATCACCTACCGCGATATTTTACAACTTCGTAATTTTCCAAACGCCGTAAAAGATGGTATTGGCCGTTTACTTGTGGGCGCCGCACTTGGCATCACATCCGATTTAATGGATAGAGCCGCAGCACTTCAACACGTAGGTGTAGACGTAGTAACACTCGATAGCGCACACGGACATAGTAAAGGTGTAATCGAAGCGCTCAAATCATTACGTAAAAATTTTAAAGGTCTACAAATTATAGCTGGTAATGTGGGTACGGCAGAAGGCGCCCTTGCGCTTGCCGCAGCCGGCGCCGACTGCGTTAAAGTGGGCATAGGGCCTGGTTCTATTTGCACCACACGTATCGTAGCGGGTGCAGGTGTTCCGCAGCTTACGGCCATCATGGAGGCCAGCATGGCCCTAAAATCTAAGGGGATCCCAGTAATTGCAGATGGTGGCATCCGTTACACCGGCGACATGGTAAAAGCACTTGCTGCTGGCGCCAACGTAGTAATGATGGGATCTGTTTTTGCAGGTACCGAAGAAAGTCCTGGAGACACCATTATTTATGAAGGACGTAAGTTTAAAGAATACCGTGGCATGGGAAGCTTAGGCGCCATGAGTCAGGGAAGTGGCGACCGTTATTTCCAAGACGTAGAAGCGGATATTAAAAAATATGTACCAGAAGGAATCGAAGGACGCGTTGCTTACAAAGGAAATATCTCTGAAATTATTTACCAATACGTTGGTGGATTAAGATCAGGTATGGGCTACTGCGGTGCAAAAAATATCAAAGCATTACAGCAAGCAACTTTTGTAAAAATCACAAACGCGGGTATGAAAGAAAGCCACGCACACGATATTGATATCACAAAAGAAGCACCTAATTATAGCCGTAAATAATTACACGACTTGAAAAAATCAACCCTACTCGGTTATAGTATTTTAACAGGCCTGTTACTCGTTGTAGCATGGCCTGTTTTTTGGTTGGCACTCCTTTTATTTGTAGCATGGGTGCCCCTACTTATCATCGCTAATAACGTTACCAAAAAACTCCATTTTTTTGGATATACTTTTTTGTCGGTACTTATCTGGAATGTTGGCACCACGTATTGGATGTGGAACTCCACCGATGTGGGCAGCGTAGCAGCCATCATCGCCAACAGCCTACTCATGTGCGTGCCTTGGTTCTTTTATTTTGGTGCCGCACAAAAAAATAAAAACATTGGCTTTTTTACCCTCATTGCGTCTTGGCTCACTTTCGAATACATCCATTTAAACTGGCAAATTAGCTGGCCCTGGCTCACGCTAGGCAATGGGTTTGCGATTCACACCAGCGTTATTCAGTGGTACGAATACACCGGCGTAGCCGGTGGAAGTTTATGGATACTACTCATGAACATACTCGTATTCAAATTAGTACTCGCAAAAAAAGAAAGGCAGCCCATCAAAAAAAACATCGTTCAAATTGTATCGTGTTTTATAGTGCCGGTTGTTTGCTCAAACCTGATACTCAGTTATCAAAAAACGCAAGCCAACAGAAGTTCCAAAAATGCAAATAGTACACAAAATGTATTAGTGGTACAACCCAATATTGACCCCTATCAAAAGTTTGAAATTTCTAGTGCGTCATCGCAAATTGCAGCGCTTATTAACGCCACCGAATCAAACATGGATAGTAGCACAACCCTGGTGCTATGGCCAGAAACAGCCATGAGCGTAGCAGACTGGCAGGACAATATTACCACCAACCCCTACTACCAACCCATATTTGAATTTAGTAAAAGACATCCAAGGCTCAACATTTTATCGGGCATCGAAACCTATAAAAAATATGGCGCCACCAAAGAAACACCCACCGCTAAACAATCGAGCGATGGTAGTTTTTATTACGACGCATTTAATGCAGCCGTATACATCAACAACGGAACGCCACTTGCATTTTACAACAAAAGCAAACTGGTACCGGGTGTAGAAACCCTGCCTACCTTTTTAAATTTTTTAGGACCGCTCCTCGAGCAGTTTGGGGGCTCCACCGGTGGGTACGGAAAATCAAAAGAAGCAGAGGTGTTTACCAGTAATGGTTGCCAGTATATTAGCGCACCTATTATTTGCTACGAAAGTATTTACGGCGCTTATGTAGGCACTTACAAACAAAAGAGTGCTAACCTACTAGCTGTTATCACCAACGACGGATGGTGGGGCAACACAAGCGGGCACAAACAACATTTGCAGTATGCTGCACTTAGAGCCATCGAAACAAGAACCTGGGTGGCGCGCAGTGCCAATACAGGCATATCTGCAGTAATTGACCCACTCGGAAACATAGTAGCACAAAAAGGCTGGGACGAAAAAGCAGTTATTAAATACAACATACCAACAAAATCTACCCTTACTTTTTACGCAAAATATGGCGACTGGGTGTATTTGATTTTTTCATGTTTTGCAGTTCTATTATTCATACAAGGTATATACAAGCGCTTTAAAAAATAAGCATGAAAACCCGTTCATTTGAATTTGATAAACACCAAGTGGGTTATACCAAAACGGGCGCTGGGCCCGCCGTTGTTTTACTGCATGGCTTTGGAGAAGACCATAACATTTTTAAAAGCACCGTTGCCGCACTTGAAAAAAAATATGAGGTATACACACCTGATTTACTTGGCACAGGCATGTCGCCTGTAAATACATTCCCATCAAATTTTTCGATCGAATACTTAGCAGATAGCATTGCCGCTTTATTACAACACGAAAAAATAGAAAACTGTGTGGTACTTGGGCATAGCATGGGAGGATATGTAACAGTGGCTTTTGTAAAAAAATACCCACAATATCTAAAAGGTTTTGGACTTTTACATTCGACAGCTTTACCAGACACGCCCATTAAAAGAGAAAATAGAACCCGTGGTATTTCTTTTATACAAAAATTTGGCGCTGCTACTTTTTTAGCAACAACAGCACCTAATTTATTTGGAAGCTTTACACAAAAAAACCACCCGCAATTAATTACTGAATTTATACAGTCGATACCAGCATTTTCCAACGAGGCCCTCACTTGTTATTACCAAGCCATGATGGCCCGCCCAGATTTAACTTCCTTTTTAGAGACCACCTCCTTACCAGTACTTTATATTTTAGGCGACCAGGACACGCCAGTTGCATTAGAAGATACTTTGCCGCAAACAAAAATGCCCAAGAGAGCCTATCTTTATGTGCTAGAAAATTGTGGCCACATGGGTATGCTTGAACAACCCACAAATTTCAACAACGCGGTACTCGATTTTTTGGATAAAGTGAATGCATGAAAAAATGGTTACTGATATTACTTGTTAGCGTTTGTTTTACAACTGCGCGTGCATCACATATTTCGGGGGGCGAAATGTATTATACCTACCTTGGCAAATCGCCCACCGATGGCAATAAGTTAAGGTACGCCATCACACTTTTATTATACAAAGACACAACCGTTACCGGACCCACCGTAGCATCACTATCAAGCAATTATAATATTTCTATTTATAGAGGTGATAACAATACGCTTGTTGGCAATTATGTGCTGAGCCGAAAAAGTTACGAGTTCATGAAACTTGGCACATACGATAAATGCCTCTCTAGTTTTCCGCGTGTTGAGTTTGCTGTATCGGCTTATGAAGTTGTGGTAGATTTAGACCCCAATGCCGATGGTTATTTTGCAAGTCATTCGCAGTGCTGTAGGGTAAGTGGTGTATTAAATATGAACTCCAACACGGTGGGTATTAGCTACTGGGTAAAAATTCCGGGCAGTAGTACCAACCCTTTTGCCCCCGATAATTCAAGTGCTACTTTTTTAAAAAAAGACACCATCCTTGTTTGTGTTAACTCTCCCATGCAACTCGATTTTAGCGCGGTAGATCAGGACAAAGATTCATTGGTGTATTCATTTGCTCCAGGTTATATTGGCGCCGGACCGCCACCCAATCAATTACCACTACAATCCGATGCGCCACCCTACACCACCGTATCCTATTTTGGTGGCTTTAGTTTTAACCAACCCTTTGGAAATAACTCGGCACAAATCAATTCAAAAACCGGCATTGTAACGGGCAGGTCCCCGGCTGTAACAGGTATTTATTTATTAGCCGTTCGCGTAGAAGAATACCGTAACGGTATAAAAATTAGTGAGCATCAAAAAGAATTTCAAGTAAAAGTTGAAAACTGTTCTATCACTGCCGCCGAATTAAAGCCGCAATATATTTCTTGCGACGGATTTACACTTAGATTCGAAAACGAATCTACAAGCCCCAGAATCAATGGCTACTTGTGGAATTTTGGGGATGGAGCTACTAGCGTTTCTACCTCACCAACACCTACACATACTTATAAAGACACTGGAACTTATGTTTTAAAATTATTAGTAACAAGCACAGGCGGCTGTCAAGACTCTACAACTTCCATTGTAAAAGTGTACCCTACATTTAAAACAGATTTTTCAGTTACAGGAAGTTGCGTACTCAACAATTATACTTTTAAAGATTTAACCGCCAGCAAATATGGCATTGTAAATAGTTGGTGCTGGAATTTTGGTGATGCTGGTAGCACCGCAGATTCGGCTACAACAAAAGATACTGTTTGGAAATATAGTAGTGCGCAAAATGCAACCGTCACACTTATTTCAACCAATAATAAAGGATGTAGTGATACCCTCACCAAACAAATTGCTATATTAGATAAGCCACAAATTAATCTTCCATTCAAAGACACGCTCATTTGTAGTAATGACACACTTCCTTTAAAAGCAATTATTTCGAGTACCGCCACCATTTCTTGGACACCCAATAACACGGCCAATAAACTACGTATTACGGGCACAAATACGGCAAACCCTATTGCCTTTCCCAACGATAGTACCAAATATTATGTAACCGTTAATGACAATGGTTGCAACGCTACAGATAGTGTTATGGTAAACGTGCTACAGTTTATTAAAGTAGATTTAAAAACAGATAGTACCATTTGTAGGGGCGATAGTTTTGCACTTGCACCAACTTCATTTGCACTCTCATATTTGTGGCGAAGTTCAAGTGGCGATGTGGTTGATCCTGTTAAAAATCCAATTGTAAAGCCATTAAGTAACACACAATATTTTGTAACAGCCAACCTAGGTAAGTGTCAAGATAAAGATTCGATACTTATTAAAGTGGTGGCAACCCCTGCAGTAACTGCAACACCCGATACTACCATTTGTTTTAACACGACACTCCCATTCCAAGCAAGCATTAGTGCTAGTAAATTTACGTGGAGTCCTACTAGTAGTTTAACAGGCTTTAATACCCTACGCCCTGTGGCAAAACCGGTAAATTCTACAAACTATGTAATTGCCGTTTCTGATACACTCGGTTGTCCTAAAATTGTTACCGATACCATTCGTGTCACCGTTGTGCCGCGCATTATTCCAAATGCAGGCAATGACACCATTGCAGTCATTGGAAGACCCATGCAACTTGGCGCCAGTGGCGGCCTTAGTTACTTATGGACCCCTTCTACCTTTTTAAACAACCCCCTAATTGCAAACCCCATTTTTATGGGTGCAGCAGGAACAGACTCTGTTGTGTACACCGTTAGGGTGTTTACGCAAGCCGGCTGCTACGCCGAAGACAATGTTACAGTTACCATCTTTAATGGCATTTCTAATATTTGGGTGCCATCTGGATTTACACCCAATAAAGATGGTAAAAATGATATTTTAAGACCTATCACAAAGGGCATCAAACAATTGATTCATTTTAATGTTTTTAATAGATGGGGGCAAATCATTTATACCACCAACCGTATCGGTGAAGGTTGGGATGGTACTTATAAAGGTGAATTTCAACCAAGTGGCGCCTATGTGTATGAAGCAGTAGGCATCGATTACGCAGATAAAAAAGTTTACACCAAAGGAACAAGTGTTATCATCAGATAAAATAATGTATGAGTAAAACAATTTTAATTACAGGTGCTACTTCTGGTTTTGGAGAAGCGATGGCGCATGTGTTTGCAGCGGCAGGAAACAAATTAATTATTACCGGCAGAAAAGAAAGTTTATTGTTGGCGTTAAAAGAAACACTTGTTTCAAAACACAATGCTACCGTGCATACGTTATGCTTTGATGTACAAAATAAAGAAGCTGTGTTTGCTGCTATTAATAGTATACCTGCGGATTTTAAAAATATTGATGTACTCATTAATAATGCTGGTTTAGCACTTGGTCGCGACGCATTTCAGGACGCTAATTTAGACGACTGGGAAACCATGATTGACACCAACGTAAAAGGACTCCTATACGTGAGTAAAGCAGTACTTCCTCTACTCATCAACAATAAAAAAGCGCATATTATTAATATAGGTTCTACGGCAGGTGTAGAAGTATACAAAGAAGGAAACGTATACTGTGCCAGCAAGCACGCGGTGGCTGCTATTTCAAAATCAATGCGCATAGACTTATTACCACACCATATAAAAGTAACGGCGATTCATCCGGGTGCTGCCGAAACAAATTTTAGTAATACTAGATTTAAAGGAGACGGTGCAAAAGCGGCGGCCGTTTACGAAGGATACAAAGCATTAGAAGCGGTTGATGTTGCAAATGTCGCCTACTATGTTACAACACTTCCTGATCATGTATGTATCAATGAACTTGTGGTTACCTCTACTAGTCAGGCCAACTCTTTTTATTTACAGAAGTAAAAATTGTACGCGATTTTTTCAAACAAATTTATCCGAAATCTATTTCGGTATTGTCGCCGATGTTTAAACTGCGCGACAAACCTTTAACACTAGCGTCACTTCCTATTAAAGAATTATCAAGTACCACTTCATGTAGGCTGGTATAGCCACCAATAATACTATCTCTAATAATAGATTGTGTTATAGTGGTGTTGGGACCAATGGCTACATTGGGTCCTATAATGGCATTAGAAATTTTACAGCCCTCTGCAATACTTACCGGACTAATAATAATAGTATCGGTGTAACCGTCCGCTTCCGGTACATGGCCACCTAATTTTTTTAATAAGGTTGCATTGGTTTCAAGTATCGATTCTTTTTTACCACAATCAAACCAATTGGCTACTTTAAATGACCTAAAGCGGGTGCCCTTTTGTATCATGCATGCAAGCGCATCGGTTAAATTGTACTCACCCCTGGTGGTAATATTTTCTACAAAAAGTTGATGCAAACATTCAAATAAAACGGCTGTTTCGTTGATCTTATAAAGTCCAACAAGGGCCATATTACTTTTAGGTATCGCCGGTTTTTCTACCAACTGCTCAATAAATCCGTCATCATCAATGGTTGCCACACCAAAATCGCGGGGATCATCTACTTTTCTCACCCCAATCATACTAACCGGGCTATCGATAATTTCTTTGACGTCAAATTCACAAATGGTATCGCCAAGGGCTACAAAAATGGGTTCGTCACCAATGAGCTGTTTGGTTAATTCTACCGCATGACCCGTTCCCTGACGTTCGTTTTGGTATACAAAATGCGTTGTCAAATGCGGGTAGGTTTGTTTAACGTAATCCTGTATTTTTTCGCCTAAATAACCTACAATAAATATAAACTCAGTGATACCAGCTTCATGAAGCTGATCTACAATATGCGAGAGAATGGTTTTGCCGGCAATGGGTATAAGCGCCTTGGGTTGCGTGTATGTAAGCGGCCTCAATTTTGTTCCAGCACCAGCTACAGGGATAACAGCTTTCATAACTTGGGGGATTTAAAACATTTACCCACATCAATTAGGGGTTCGAAAATAGTAAAATTAGGCATTGCAACAACAATTGTGAATAGTTTGAGACTTACGGCCTCAATTCGAACCTGCAGAATCGAGGCCTTAACTTATCTTTGTACCCAAGCACAAAAAATAGCAACCATGCAAAGAGATACTCTTGTTTTTGACATTATCAACCAAGAATTAGCACGCCAACGTAGAGGCATCGAACTCATTGCTTCTGAAAACTTTACAAGCCTTCAAATAATGCAGGCGATGGGCGGTGTGATGACCAATAAATATGCCGAAGGGTATCCGGGACGCAGGTATTATGGTGGTTGCGAAATTGTGGATCAAACAGAGCAGTTAGCCATTGATCGTTTAAAGCAGATTTTTAATTTGGAGTACGCCAACGTGCAACCCCATAGCGGTGCACAAGCCAATGCAGCACTCATGCTTGCTATTTTACAACCCGGTGATGCTATTTTAGGTTTAGACCTTAGCATGGGTGGTCACTTAACGCACGGATCTGGTGTAAACTTTTCTGGTAAAATTTATAAGCCACATTTTTATGGTGTTGTAAAAGAAACAGGCTTAATAGATTATGAAATGCTCGAAGCTCAGGCAAGAGCAGCTAAACCAAAATTGATTATTTGTGGTGCAAGTGCTTACAGTAGAGATTGGGATTACGCGCGCATTAGAAAAGTAGCCGACGAAGTAGGTGCTTTTGTATTAGCTGATATTGCGCATCCAGCTGGTTTAATTGCAAAAGGATTATTAAGTTCTCCATTTGATCATTGTCATTTTGTTACATCTACTACCCACAAAACTTTACGTGGACCTCGTGGTGGTGTTATTATGATGAAAAAAGATGGCGAAAACACACTTGGCTTAAAAGACATTAAAGGAAATTTAAGACTATGGTCTAATGTGATTGATATGGCTGTGTTTCCGGGCACACAGGGTGGTCCGCTTGAGCATGTGATTGCAGCCAAAGCCATTGCATTTGGTGAAATTTTAACCGACGAGTTTTTGGTATACCAACAGCAGGTGCAAAAAAATGCACAAGCGATGGCTAAAAACTTTACAGATAAGGGATATGAAATTATTAGTGGCGGTACCGACAACCACTTAATGCTCATTGATTTACGCAATAAAAATATTAGCGGTAAAAAAGCAGAGCAGGTTTTAGGACACGCCGACATTACAGCCAATAAAAACATGGTACCTTACGACGACAAGTCTGCATTTGTTACTTCAGGTATCAGATTTGGTGTTGCCGCAGTTACTACAAGAGGCATGGTAGAATCAGATATGGCTTTTGTGGTAAATTCGATAGACAAAGCACTTATGAACCCAGATGATGCAGCGCTTTTAGAAAAGTTAAAAGGCGAAGTAAATGAGTTTATGTCTCAATTTGTTTTATATCCAGAACTATGATACAACGCATTCAAACCCTATGGTTACTGTTAGCTAGCATTTGTGCATTTGCATCTGTTAAGCTACCGTTTTATTTTGGAAGCATAGAAGTGCCTGGACCCACTGTAACGATTACACCTTACGATAACTTTATGCTACTCGTATTTGTGATTGCCACGGCACTCATGGCGCTTGTATCTATTTTTTTATTTAGCAATAGAAGTTTACAAATAAAGATGTGCATAGTAGGCCTGGTATTAAGCTTGGCAAATTTGATGCACTACTTTTTGTACATGAAAAATTTTAAAACAGGTGGACTATCGCTGTACTCGATACTTAGCTTTTTAGTGCCTGTGTTTTTTATACTTGCTATCAGAAGCATTTACAAAGACCAAAAATTACTTAAGAGTTTAGACCGCTTAAGATAAATCACAACCAACTCAATAGTTTGTAGGGGTAATTGTTTACAGCTACTTGTAAATATTTACAAGTATTTAGCGGTATAAGAAGCTGCGCATTTTTTAATGCCAGCCGGAACACCTTCATACACAACCGTTCCACCACCATCACCCGCTTCCGGACCCATGTCTATGAGCCAATCTGCCGATTTAATAACGTCTGTGTTGTGTTCAATAACAATGAGTGAATGCCCCTGATCGATGAGTGCCGAAAATGAGTTGAGTAATTTTTTGATGTCATGAAAATGAAGTCCGGTGGTAGGCTCGTCAAAAATAAATAGCATTTGACCATGCCCCTTACCCTTGCCTAAAAAGCTGGCAAGCTTTACGCGCTGGGCTTCTCCACCACTTAAGGTATCACTACTCTGCCCAAGTTTAATATAACCAAGCCCCACCGATTGAAGTGGTAAAATGGCATTATAAATATTTTTATCGTCTACAAAAAATTCGAGTGCCTGATCTACAGATAATTCAAGCACGTCAAAAATACTTTTGTTGTTGTACTGCACTTCTAATACTTCTTCTTTAAATCTTTTACCACCACAAGATTCACAAGTGAGGTGAACGTCTGCTAAAAACTGCATCTCTACTACTTGTTCCCCTTCACCTTTACAGGTATCACAACGTCCACCATCCACGTTAAAAGAAAAATGTTTGGGCATAAAACCGCGCATTTTAGAAAGCGGTTGCTTAGCATACAAATCTCTAATGCCATCATACGCTTTAATATAGGTAACTGGGTTACTGCGTGACGATTTGCCAATGGGGTTTTGATCTATAAGTTCTATTTGTGAAATAGAATCGATGTCGCCAATTAATTTGGTATGTAAGCCTACTTTATCGGCAGGCTCTCCCTTGTATTTTTGAAGTGCTGGATATAAAATTTGCTTTACCAGCGTTGTTTTTCCACTTCCACTCACACCACTTATTACACATAATGTTTGTAGTGGAAATTTAACCGTGAGGTTTTTTAAATTGTTTTGTCTAGCGCCTTCTACACCAATAAAACGGGTACTCTTTCTTAATTTACTCGGAGCTTCGATAGCAAGTGCGCCTGATAAATATTTACCCGTTAAACTATCTGGATTTTTAATAAGCTCGTTGTAATTACCTGCTGCAACCACTTCACCACCAAGGTGCGAAGCAAATGGACCCATATCAATAATATGATCTGCTTTGCGCATAATCATTTCATCATGTTCCACTACTACAACGGTATTTCCTAAATCACGTAACGATTGTAATACGCCAATTAAACGCTCGGTATCTCTAGAATGAAGCCCAATAGAAGGTTCATCTAAAATGTATAATGAGTTGGTTAAATTACTCCCTAAATTTCTAGTTAATTGAATGCGCTGACTTTCGCCACCACTGAGCGAATTGGCTAATCTATCTAATGTTAAATAGCCAAGACCTACGTCTAGAAGGGTTTGTAGGCGCTGGTGTATTTCAATTAAAATTCTTTTGGCAACCGTACTATCATGCTCCGATAACACAAGGTTATCGAACCAAACTTTTACATCACGCACCGGCATTTTACATAGTTCGCCAATATGTTTACCACCTACTTTTATATAGAGCGCTTCTTTACGTAAACGATATCCACCACAACTTGTACAAGTAGTGCGTCCACGATACCTACTCAATAAAACACGGTACTGTACTTTGTATAAATTTTGTTCTACCTCTTTAAAAAAATCGTGGATGCCATACACTTTACCAACACCATCCCATAACTGCTGGTACTGCGCTTTGGTTAATTGTGCAATGGGTTTATGTATAGGGAAATCTATTTTAGAAGCGCCTTTAATAAATTGGTCTTTCCACCAACTTAATTTTTCTCCTTTCCATGGCGCTACCGCACCTTCAAACAAACTTAAACGCGTATCTGGTATCACAAGGTCCGCGTCTACACCTAGTACCTGGCTAAATCCCTCACAAGTAGGACATGCACCAAATGGATTGTTAAACGAAAACAAATTAGGCACTGGCTCTTCAAACACAATACCATCAAGTTCAAATTTACTGCTGTAATGCTTGACCTGCTTGCCATCCACCTCTATGTATACTTCGCCCTCGCCTTCATAAAAAGCAGTTTGCACCGAATCGGATAAGCGGTGCAAATCATCTTCATCAAAGTCTTTAACTACAATACGGTCTATAAGGACCCAGGTTTGTGGCGTTGTTTGCGTGGCAGAGGTTTCTTTAGCGAGTGGCAATATTTTTTTTAATGCAGCAGGCGTTTGTTCCATCAGCTCCTCTATACGCATGAGTGGCTCCTGAGCAGATGCAACATAAATTCTTGAAAATCCTTTTTGTAATAAAATATTAAGCTCTTCAAGTACCGCTCTATTTTTATGCTGCTTTAACGCAACACCAATTACTACTTTGCTATTTTTTGGAAGGGCACTAATGGCAGCTACCACATCCGACACCTCATCTTTTTTTACCTCTTTACCACTAATAGGTGAAATGGTTTTACCTGCTCTTGCAAATAAAAGTCGGAGGTAATCATAAATTTCAGTCATGGAACCCACCGTGCTGCGGGGTGTGCGGGTAATTACCTTTTGCTCTACTGCAATGGCTGGGCAAAGGCCTTTAATCATGTCCACGTCTGGCTTTTCCATACGGGCCATAAACTGTCTGGCATAGGCACTTAAACTTTCGGCATAGCGGCGCTGCCCTTCGGCAAATAAAGTGTCAATGGTTAATGACGACTTCCCACTCCCCGAAACGCCCGTTACCACAATAAATTGACCGCGCGGAAATGCCACGCTTACATTTTTTAAATTGTGCACGCGCGCACCCACCACCTCAATAGCGTCCAGACCCTTTAATGGATCCTTTGCCCCAATTACTTTTGCGCCCTTTACCTCCGCTGATTCTAGTTGTTTTTTTGCTGCCATAAATGTTACACAATGTAAACAGATTATCGCAGCATAGGTTTAGTTCGGGCTTAAATAAACCCACAATTTTTTCGCCCCTACACAATTTTTTTTCAAATTATTCGATGTGAATAACCAAACACCTCTTTTGCAATGTATCCACAAGCGAGCAACCAGCATAAAAGATAACTAATTTGAACTCCGAGAAAGAAAATAGACTATGAAAACACTCG
Organism: Sediminibacterium sp.; assembly: GCA_044361485.1. Classification (GTDB taxonomy): domain Bacteria; phylum Bacteroidota; class Bacteroidia; order Chitinophagales; family Chitinophagaceae; genus Sediminibacterium. Next base: position 8,021 of record JBIKIS010000008.1, on the reverse strand, counting down.
AGCAGGTTGCAGATTTAGATTTGATACGTTCCTTTCAAGCCGGTGACACAGAAGCATTTGATGTACTGGTAACGCGCTACAAAGACCGTATCTACTCCTCTATTTTATTTTTTGTAAAGGATACTTATTTAGCCGAAGACCTGTTCCAAGATGTGTTTATCAAAATCATTGACACCCTAAAAAACAAGCGCTACACCGAAGAAGGTAAGTTTTTACCTTGGGCGCTCCGAATTGCACACAACCTATGTGTCGATTATTTTAGAAAGGTAAAGCGTACGCCTGCCATTAAAACTTCGGACGATCAGGACATTTTTGAAGTGATCAATGTATCACAAGAAGCACCGGATCAAAAGCTCATGCGCGGTGAAAGCCACGATAAAGTGCGCCGCATGCTTGACCTACTTCCAGAAGAGCAAAGAGAGATCATTGTACTCAGACATTACGCCAACCTTAGCTTTAAAGAAATTGCTGAAATTACCAATTGCAGTATCAACACGGCGCTGGGTCGTATGCGTTACGGACTTATCAACCTCCGTAAAATGATGACCGAAAATCAGATGACTTTATAAGGCGTTACTACAACACTATTTATTAGCAGCATCAAAAGCCGCTTTAACAGCGTCTAGGTGCTTAATAAAACCTGCAACACTAGGGTCGTAGCCATATTTTACATCACTTAAAGGCTTACCGTTCAAATCTAAAAACATATATAGGGGCTGCGCATTAAAACCAAAGGTTTTGATTTCGTAGTCTAGGTTTTTACCACCTACTGTTTCAATTTTAACGCCGTTTTTATCGGTGTACTGCTCGTTTATAGGAAGTTCTTCAGTTTCGTCTACATATAAACTTACGAGTACAAAATTTTCTTTGATGCGAGATAACACCGCCGGATCTCTCCAAACCTGCTCTTCCATTTTACGGCAATTAGGACAGGTATGTCCTGTAAAATCAAGCATGATGGGCTTCTTTAAAATTTTAGCAGCAGCCATACCTTCTTCCAAATCAAAATACGCCGTTAACCCAAAAGGCACCTGTAATTTATTCGTGTACTTTTTTGGCGGCGCCGCTTGAGACCCAGCACTAGGGCTTACGCCTGCAGCATTTCCAATTTTATATTGAAGATCATTTAAATTAAATTCTTGTGTAGTAGCTGGTGGTATAAAACCACTGAGTGCCTTTAATGGAGCCCCCCATAGGCCTGGCACCATATATACGGCAAAGCTAAAACTTGCCATGGCAAAAAATAAACGAGGTACAGACACGTATGGCAAATCACTATCGTGTGCAAATTTTAATTTGCCAATCAAGTATACGCCTAACAAGAAAAACACCACAATCCATAATACTAAAAACACATCTCTATTTAAAATGCCTAAATGATAAGAGAGGTCTACATTGGATAAAAACTTTAGCGCTAATGCGAGTTCAATAAAACCAAAACTTACTTTGATGGTATTTAACCAACCGCCACTTTTTGGAAGTGATTGTAGCATGGATGGGAAAAATGCAAACAAAGAAAACGGAATGGCAAGACCTACCCCAAAACCCATCATACCTATAATGGGCGCTAGTCCTACGCCTTGCATACTGGTTTGTCCAAGTAAGGTGCCCACAATAGGACCGGTGCAAGAAAACGAAACAATCACAAGTGTTAGGGCCATAAAAAAGATGCCCAGTAATCCGCCTTTGCCCGCTTTTTGATCGGCTTTATTGGCCCAACTATTAGGGAGCGCTAATTCAAAAGCACCAAAAAATGAAATGGCAAAAACAATAAACACCACAAAAAAGAAAATATTAGAAACCGGGTGCGTAGAAATGGTATATAAAATTTTATCGCCAAAAATTAGCGTGAGCACGAGTGTAGGAATGGTATAAATAATTACAATGGATATAGAGTACCAAAGTGCATTTTTTAACCCTTCTATTCTTGTTTTGCTGCGCTTTAAAAAAAAGCTAACCGTAACTGGAATCAGCGGAAAAACACAAGGTGTAATGACAGCGAGCAGTCCGGTTGCTAAACAAAGTAAAAAGATACTCCACATAGAGCCTTCTTTATTTTGAGCCGCCGCGCCGCTGTTAGCTACATCGTTAGCAGCCGAGCCAGCATCAGTAATCGTTACATTTATTTTTTCTTCGCCACTTGGAAAATCATCACCAGAAACACCTAGCCAATTAAAAGACCCTTTAATAGCAGTGGCGCCTGCTTTAATACCAAGGGTGTATATAAATGTTACGCTATCATAAGCCGTGCCTTTATCTGTGCTACCGGGAAGCGCTACAGCATCTGCAACGCCTTTTTCTTTAACTGCCCCATTTATAGTTGCCGAACTATCTAATTGTAACGACGATACAAACACATCGTCGTTATTTTTTTTAACGGCTGTAAAAATGCGGGTGCCTTTTGCTGCTACAGCATGAACCGTAAGCGTTGCAGAACTGTCCGTTAATTTAGTGGCCGAAAAAACAAACTGCACAGGTTGTTTAGAATCCTGTGCAGCTGCGCTATAAATTAATTGTATACTGGCAAGTAAAACAATAAATAATATTTTCTTAGTCATTATTGAAGCTTAAGGTCAAAAGTTTTTTTGCTTGGCGGTAAGCACTGGCGGTCGTCACAAACCATATACTCGATGGTGCCGCTAATATTTGTTTTAACACCACCACGCACTTTTAATGTTTGCGTATAAGTGGCCGTTTCACCAATATAACGAACCGTGGTTTTAAATAAGTCGTCATATACCTGCTTTACTTTACCTACTTCTTTGGTAACACCTACTTTGGTAATAAGCGGGTTATTTTTAAAATTAATTTTAGTAGGAACCGGACCACCCTTTCCAGTGGTTTGCGAATAAATATGCCAATCACCTTCTATGTTTGCAGTTGCCGTAAAAGTATAGGTATCGGCACTCACTTTTTTTACCGAATAAGACCAATCTACAGGGTCCTGGATTTGAGCCGACGCTGCGTAAGCAATAAACAAAACAGCAAGTATTGAAAATATTTTTTTCATTATCGTTAATTTAACCCCAGTAATTCAAACACTTTTTTACCGTCAATATTCCCAAGCACACTAGAGGTGGCACGCTCAGGGTGTGGCATCATACCAAATACATTTTTTGCTGCATTACTGATGCCGGCAATATTTTTTGTAGCCCCATTAGGATTGCTGCCTTCTGTTTCATTTCCATTTTCGTCACAATACGTGAAAATGATTTGGCCATTTGCTTCTAGGGTATCCAGTGTTTTTTGATCTGCAAAATACCTGCCTTCACCATGCGCAATAGGTATTTTTAAAGCGCCGGTTGCTGCATTTTTTATAAATACATTTTTACAAATAAATTGTTGGTTGGCATTTTGTAGTAACACACCTGGTAGCAATCCACTCTCGCATAATATTTGAAAACCATTGCAAACACCGAGTACTTTTCCGCCTCTGTTTGCAAAATCAATAACAGATTGCATCATGGGACTAAAACGTGCAATCGCACCACAACGTAAATAATCACCGTAAGAAAATCCACCCGGAAGTACAATACAATCGTCTGTGGTAAACATGCTAAGGTCTTTGTCTTTATGCCATAACATAATCACTTCTTTACCCAAATCCTGGGCCAAAGCATCCTGCATATCTCTGTCACAATTAGATCCTGGAAATACAACCACACCAAACTTCATAAAATGTATAATTATCTGATAGAATACTGCAAAGGTAACCCTCAAAAAGATAAGCAAAAGGCTAAATTTTCACCAAATGCCAATTGTTGATAATTATAAGGCCAAGGGCCGTCCAAAACAGGAAATTAGGGAGCAATAGCTTTTTAGGGTTGCTATACCCATTAGAAATGGTGGCAGACAGCGGTACGAGCCCCATGAGTAGCACTTGTGTGCCTAAACTACTAAACATAAAGGGGCTTAAAATAAGGGTAAAAAGGAGCACCATCATGACCCCCCAGTTTTTACGAATTTGTATCACGAGCCTACCCACATGTAGCTGTAATTGATAAAGCCCAACAAGTGTAGCAAATAGAACGAAACCTAAATTTATCAAATACAATTTACCAAGACCATGCACGGGAGAACCAAAAGTAAGATGGGGCAAATAAATGCTGAGTAAAGCAAATTGATTGTTGAGGTACAAAAAGACCACCAAAAAATAGTAAGGCAGTAAAATTCCAAGAAGTAAAACTAGCCACTCGGCTATTCTAAAAGGCCTTACTACAGCAAGTGCAAATAAAACCACCACAATTAATATAGCAGTGGGATGAAATAACAAAATAGAAATTCCAGCAATAATGCCAATATTAAATAACAGTGTTTTGGGTTCCGGGTTATTGTACAGTCTACTCAGCTTAATAAAAATCCAAAGCGTCAGAGAATTACTTACGAGCGTCTCTGTAATGGTAGGTGCGTTCATGATGAGTCCAGACAACAAAACATAGGTCATGGCAGGCACATAATTAACACTAGAAAACATACGGAGATCCTGCATCACCATATTAAGGCGAAGCGCCTGAGCTAGTAGCAGCGCATGAAATAAAATGATTTGGATAGCCAGTGGCAAATTATAGACGTACCGCGCTAAAACATAAGAAAACAAACCGTTTTGTTGTCCCAAATCAATAGCTGCTGGTAGCGCCTGCTCCGATGCATGCAAATGAACCCCAACACTCAAAAGGAGGACTAGTAGTATATTAACAACGGATCTATCTCTAAATAAAAATACCATGCGGCTTGTTATGGCCTAAAAGTAAGCTAATATTCAATTTTAGCAAAACAAGTATAGCCCCTGTACATACATGGAACAATAATTTGCCTAAGTCCAATTTGCTTAGCTAGCCTTGGCATAAATTCATGACCGCGATCTACATTTTTGAAAGTTGGATTTCGGTTAATTCTTCCATCTGGCGCAATCGCCTGATTGGTTAAAACATTTTGGTTTTTTTCTTGCATGTTAAAAATGAAATTGAGTTGCTCACCACTATTTAACATAGAAAATCCAATAAAATTTTCGGAATTATCGTCGTACTGATTTTTACGAATCATATTACTCCATTCCATATTTCCTTTTGGATCAAAAGATATAACGGCAATGTTTTCCGCGTAATACCTAACCTGGTTGTTGTTTCCAAAAAAAGCAGGGTTTCGACCCCAAGGCGAAAGCCCCATGCCGCCCATCGGACTATTCCATGAATAAAAGTCCATGGGAGACCAAAAAGGAGAGCCATATAAGTAATCCCATCTATTAAGCGTACTACCTCTTGATGAAGAAAAAACAGATTCTGAAATCATCATAAAACCACCATCGCGCCTCAGTATAATATTTTTTAAGAAATAATCATTGAAGGCCATTTTAATACCGTTTTGACCCTTTGCATCTTCTTTAAATTCTTCGGAAAAAAAAGTAGTGGCGTTGAGCAATTCCTTGTCTGAATTTTTATCCCATAAAGTAAAATAAATGCCTTCAATATTGCCACGTCTTTGTTTGCTAAAAAAAGATGTGATTAAATAATGCTTGTTTAAATTATCTACTTTGATATGAATGTCATCTAAATAAATGCCGCGAACTGATAAATCAGAAATGTAGGCATTGTCTTCATTGGCTTTTTTTGTTATGAGAGATACTTTGTTGATATTGTCGTTTTGCGCGGTACCACTCGCTCTTACACAAATTAAATTGCCTTCATTATCTAGTGCAAACTCTGCCATAAAATCGTTGCGCTGTGGCATTGGCACTTGAATTAAAGATTTTTTGATGAGTGTAAAATCCTGATCAAACAAGCAGGTTGTTAATGCATGCGATTTTTCGTTGTGGCTATTGATTTTAAAAATCATTATTTTTTTCTTGTCTTCACTTACCACCAAAGAATAGAGACGATTAGTACCAATAGATGTAACATCGACGGTACTATCAAGTTGCATGGGCTCCGATAATAAATTACCATCGCTATCCATTTTTACCGCCATGCAATAGACGGTGTTTTTTCGTTGAAACTGATAGATTAAATAAAAGTGATTGGCATAGGTTAAAAAGTCGGTTTGCATGAGCCTGTCTGGCATGTTAATTTGTTGCTTACCCAGCAGGTTCATATCCTGATCAAATACCGAAATAGAATGGCTAAAACGATAGTTTTTGTACACGAGAATTTTACCCCCTACTTTTCCGAGCACTTCAAAACTATAGGAACGAGGATCGTCTTTATCAGGTTCAGAATAGGCTATTTGCTGCGCCATGAGGGCCAGAGGAAGCATATTAACCACCAACAAAAGGAGTAAAAATGACTTTTTCATACCAAAAAGCTTTAGACCCTCAAAGTTAAGCCCCTTTATCAAGAACTTCCCTTTCAAAAGGCTAAATAAATCTTAAGGTAGTTCCCTATTTATTTGGAACCTGAACTTGTTTTTTACTATACATTTGTGGAGCAAAATTTTACATGCGTGAGCAAGAATATTAACAAAGTCACTTCTGCAGGACTCGTCATTGCACTAGGAATCATTTACGGAGACATTGGAACCTCTCCCTTATACGTTTTAAACGAAATCATTTCAGGTAGAGAAATTAGCGAATTGCTGATCATTGGCGCCCTGTCTTGTATTATTTGGACGCTTACGCTTCAAACCACTTTTAAATATGTGATTCTGACTTTAAGAGCAGACAATAAAGGCGAGGGAGGTATCTTTAGTTTGTACGCGCTTGTAAGAAGACGTAAAAAGTGGCTTGTGATTCCGGCCATGATTGGTGGTGCAGCCCTTCTTGCCGATGGTATTATCACGCCACCCATTACCGTTACTTCCGCCATTGAAGGACTCAGACAAATTCCTGTATTTCATGACATTACCCAGCAAACCATTGTAACCATTGTAATTGCCATTATTAGTGTTTTATTTTTTGTACAACAATTTGGAACGGCTTCTATTGGTAAATTTTTTGGTCCCGTTATGATGGTGTGGTTTGGTATGATTGCCATTTTAGGATGTACACATTTATTAGATGATTTAAGCATCATAAAAGCCTTTAACCCTTACTATGGTGTAAAATTACTAGCAACTTATCCCAAAGGATTTTGGCTACTAGGTGCCGTGTTTTTATGTACCACAGGAGCCGAAGCACTTTATAGTGATTTAGGGCACTGCGGTAAAGGCAATATTCGTATCTCTTGGATTTTTGTAAAAACATGTTTGATCATTAACTATTTAGGCCAAGGTGCTTGGTTACTTGCGCAGTATAAGGGTCAAATTATTCCTGCAGCGGTGATGGCAGATGGCTTTAATCCGTTCATTGGTATCATGCCACAGTGGTTTAAACTAATTGGTATTATCATTGCTGCAGCGGCAGCCATTATTGCGAGCCAGGCATTAATTTCTGGATCCTTTACACTTATTAGTGAAGCCATGCGCCTAAACTTATGGCCTAAAATGAAAATCAATTATCCTACCGAAGAAAAAGGACAATTGTATATTCCGGGCATTAGTTTTTTACTATTTGTTGGTTGCGTTGGTATTACTTTATACTTTCAAAAATCGGCAAACATGGGCGCTGCCTATGGTTTAGCGATTACGCTTTGCATGATTAGCACCTCCATTTTGTTTGCCAACTTTTTGGTAAGCAAACGAACGGCTCCATCCTGGATTTATCTATACCTCGTTGTTTATTTACTCATTGAAAGTTCTTTTTTAATTGCCAACCTAGAAAAATTCATGCATGGTGGTTATGTAACACTTATTGTTGGTGGTGCATTATTTGCTGTGATGTATGTTTGGTTTAGAAGCAGAAAAATTAAAAATAGATACGTTGAGTTTGTGCATTTGGAAGATTACATTCCAATGATTCAGGAACTTAGTAACGACAAATCCATTCCTAAATATGCAACGCACTTAGTGTATATGACCAGTGCCAATAACCACAAAGAAATTGAGCACAAAATCATCTATTCTATTTTAAATAAAAAACCAAAACGCGCGGATATTTATTGGTTTGTGCACGTAGATGTTATAGACGAGCCATACACTTGCGAATACTCGGT
>JBIKIS010000103.1:0-7354 GCA_044361485.1 Sediminibacterium sp. | reverse complement strand
AGATTATTAAATATGCCGTTTCTTTGCATCACAATTTGATGTTCATGAAAATTTGTGCTTTTATTCCTGCTAGATATGCTGCTACGCGCTTTCCTGCTAAACTCATGCAGCCGCTAGGAGATAAAACGGTTATTCGCCACACCTACGATAATACGGTAGCCACCGGACTTTTTTCGGATGTGTTTGTAGTAACAGATAGCACCATCATTTTTGATGAAATCACGAATCATGGCGGTAAAGCCATTATGAGCATTCGTTCACACGAAAGTGGTAGCGACCGAATTGCCGAAGCGATTGCTGATTTGGATATTGATGTGGTGGTTAATGTGCAAGGCGACGAGCCGTTTGTAAAAAAAGAACCCCTTCAAAAATTACTAGAAGTATTTAAAGATAGTTCTCAAAATGTGCGCGTGGCTTCACTGATGCAAGTGCTTACGTCACAACAAAATATTGAAGATCCCAATTATGTAAAAGTGGCTATTGATAAAAATAATAATGCCTTATTTTTTTCGCGTAGCGTGATACCATATCCAACAAGTACCGAAACTGCCATCACTTATTACGAACATATTGGCGTGTATGCTTTTAAAAAAGAAGCACTACTTGCATTTACCAATTGGGAAATGACGCCACTTGAAGCCGCAGAAAAAATTGAGTGTTTACGTTATTTAGAAAATGGCGTACCTATAAAAATGGTTACAACAAATTATATGGGCGTAGAAATTGATACGCCCGAAGACTTAGAAAAAGCAGCCAAGCTTTTACAACAATAATAATACCCGAATAAAAACAAAGCGATATGAGTTTTAGAAATTTTAAAATGGTTGACTATGTGGTGTATGGACGCGGTAGTTTTAATCAACTCGACGAAATATTAGCACCCAATAGAAAAGGTGATGCCCCGATGATTTTTTTAGTGGATCATTTTTTTGAAGGTAAGCCACTCGTGCAAAGAATTCCACTTAATGGGAAAGATAAAATTGTTTTTGCAGATGTTACGCATGAGCCTAAAACCAAGCAGGTAGACGCTTTGGCGGCTTCTCTCCGCGAAGAATTTGGAACCGTAAGTGGTATTGTAGGTATTGGTGGTGGCTCTACCATGGACCTTGCAAAAGCGGTTTCACTTATGATGACCAACCCCGGATCATCTGCCGATTATCAGGGCTGGGACCTCGTACAACAAGCGGGCGTTTACAAAGTGGGTATTCCTACCTTGTCTGGAACGGGCGCCGAAGTGAGTAGAACAACGGTGTTAACGGGTCCTGTGCGTAAGCTGGGTATGAATTCTGATTTTACGCCGTTTAATCAAATTGTACTGGATCCAGATTTAGCAAAAGACGCACCAGTAAACCAGCGTTTTTACACCGGTATGGATTGTTATATTCATTGCATTGAATCATTAGAAGGTACTTATTTAAATGAGTTCAGTAAAAGTTATGGCGAAAAAGCACTGGATCTTTGCCGAAAAGTATTTGTAGAAAAAAATACTTGGGATGATGAAAGTGATGAACAATTAATGATGGCATCATTTGCAGGCGGTATGAGTATCGCGTATAGTCAGGTGGGTGTTGCGCATGCAGTGAGTTATGGATTAAGTTATTTACTAGGTACCAAACACGGTATTGGAAACTGCATTGTGATGAATCATTTAGAAGAATATTACCCAGCAGGTGTTGAAGAATTTAAATTCATGGTTCAAAAAAATAACATTGAAATTCCGGTGGGTATTTGTGCAGGATTATCGGATCAAGATTTTAATACCATGATTGATATTTCATTAAGTTTAAAACCACTTTGGGAAAACGCACTTGGTAAAAACTGGGAAACAATAATGACGCGTCAAAAACTGCGCGCGCTCTACGAAAAGCTGTAAAGCAAACGCTATTACAATAGATTATCAGATAGGGCCGTAATAAGCCCTATCTTTGTTTATAGACACATTAAATGTTTTATTTTGAAGTTTATAGATTTAGGGTTGGATCAGCGGATACTGGATGGTATTGATGCGATGGGATACGAGACGGCAACGCCGGTGCAACAACAGGTAATGGTTCCCATCTTAGAAGGAAAAGATATTATTGCTGCTGCGCAAACGGGCACTGGAAAAACGGCTGCATTTTTACTACCGCTTTTACACCGTTTATTAACCACGCAGCACGACTCACACGATATCAATGCAATGGTTATTGTTCCAACGCGTGAGCTAGCCATTCAAATTGCAGAAAGTTTAGAAGGCCTTTCTTATTTTACCGACGTAAGTTCTATTGCCGTATATGGTGGTGGTGATGGCAGTTCTTTTGCTGCAGAAAAAAAAGCATTGAACACAGGTGTAGATATTGTGGTGTGTACGCCGGGCCGCATGATTGCGCATTTAAACATGGGCTATGTAAAACTAAAAGGCTTAAAATATCTAGTGCTTGATGAGGCAGACCGTATGCTAGACATGGGTTTCAACGATGACATTCAAAAAATAATTTCCTTTTTACCCAAGCAACGACAAAACCTTTTATTTTCTGCCACCATGCCTGTAAAAATGCGTGACCTCGCCAGAAAAATTTTAACGAACCCTGTAGAAATAAATATTGCGATTTCAAAACCACCTGAGCAAATCATACAAAAAGCATTTGTTGTGTACGAACCACAAAAAGTGCCCATCATTACTGACATGCTTAGGAGTAATGTTTATAAAAATGTAATTGTGTTTTGTTCTAAAAAACAAAATGTAAAACAACTTACACAAGAATTAAAACGCGCTAAACTTGCTGCCGAAGAAATTCATTCGGACCTGGATCAAAAAGCAAGAGAACAGGTACTACAAGATTTTAGAAACCACAAACTTTCTATACTCGTAGCCACCGATATTTTAAGCCGTGGTATAGACATAGAAGAAATTGACCTTGTTATTAATTACGACGTCCCTAACGATGGCGAAGATTATATACACCGAATTGGCCGTACCGCGCGCGCAGCCACTACTGGAACGGCTTTCACGCTTGTGAGCGAACAGGAACAATATAAGTTTTTAGCCATCGAAGAATTACTCGGTGCCCCAGTTACAAAAGGTACCGTACCTCCCGAATTTGGCGAGACACCGGAATATGCACCCAAGCAAAGAAGCAGAGGTAATTTTAAGCAAAGACCGGGTCACAAAAAGCGGTAAATAATTTAGCAGATATGCAAAAAACGTTTTAATTTATGCTTCAATTAAAACGCTTGCCATGTCAACTAGAAGAGATTTTTTACAAAACGCAGGACTCTTAACAGGAGGCTCTGTTCTTGCATCTGCACTGGGTAACCAAAGTTTTGCCTATTTTAAAAACAGTGTCATGCCTTCCGACCGTGTTAATATTGGTGTGATAGGTTTAAACGGCATGGGATGGGCTAACGCCGCTACTGCCATGCGCCTTCCGGGCGTTGTGATTGCTGCACTTTGTGACATTGATACAACTGTTATTGATGGTCGCATAGCAGAATTAAAATCTAAAAATATTGATACTTCTAAAATTGCGATTTATTCCGATTATAGAAAACTACTAGAAAATAAAGACGTAGATGTTGTGATCATTGGTACCCCAGATCATTGGCATGCACTACAAATGATTCATGCTTGTCAGGCAGGGAAAGATATTTATGTAGAAAAGCCAGTGGGTAATTCTATTGTAGAGTGTAATGCGATGGTGGCAGCGCAAGAAAAGTACGGAAGAGCGGTGCAAGCGGGTCAGTGGCAGCGCAGCCAACAACATTTTGGTGACGCTGTAAATTTTGTACATACTGGAAAATTAGGTGCTATCCGAAATGTAAAAGTGTGGTGCTATTCTCAATCTACCCCAATGCAAGCAAAAGCAGATGCGCCAGTACCGGCAGGCGTTGATTATAAAACATGGCTGGGTCCAGCTCAGTTAAGACCTTATAACCGCAACCGTTTCCATTATTCTTTTAGATGGTTTTGGGATTATGCAGGTGGTTTAATGACCGACTGGGGTGTGCATTTATTGGATTATGCATTACTTGGTATGAAAGAAACAGCGCCTAATACCATTTCTGCGGTGGGTGGCAAATACGCTGATCCAAATGCTGCAAGCGAAACGCCAGATATGTTAAACGTACTCTATGGCTTTGATAAATTTAGTGTTTCTTGGGAACAAACCATGGGCATCACCAATGGTAACTATGGAAGAGACCATGGCGTTGCGTTTCAAGGAGATAACGGCACGCTTGTTTTAAATAGAAATGGTTGGGAAGTGCTTGAAGAATCAAGAAGTGCTAATAAAATAATTGTGCCACTGAATAGATCGGTAGATAATGGTGTAGAAAAACATTGGATTAACTTTTTAGAAGTGGTTAAGTCGCGTGATTTTTCTAAACTACATTGTTCAATTCAAGAAGGAGCTAAAGTGGCTACCATTTGTCAGATGGGAAACATTGCACACCGCAGTGGCAAACAGTTACAGTGGGATCATGCAAAAAAACAATTTACAGATGCTGCGGTTAACGCAAAATATTTATCGGCTGTTTACCACAATGGATACAGCATTCCAAAAATATAAATGGATGAAAAAAATTATAGTAGCGCTACTTGGTGTAACACTCATTACAACAAGCGCGTTTGCGCAACAAAGTAGAGAAGACAGTTTAAATAGAGAAGCGGCTAAAACAGAAATCTGGGAACCGAAGCCTACTAAAGTAGAACCGGGTAAAACCCCTTCCGACGCACCTTCCGATGCCATTGTATTATACAATGGTAAAAACTTAGATGCCTGGCACCGCTTGGGTGGCGGAAAGGCAGGCTGGAAAATAGAAAAAGACGGTACGTTAACTGTGGTGAAAGGATCTGGATCTATAGAAACCAACCAGCCTTTTGGTAGTTGTCAACTCCATATAGAGTGGCGTTCTCCAGCTGTAATTAAACAATCGGGTCAGTACCGTGCTAATAGTGGTGTGTTTTTTATGGGTAAGTATGAAATCCAAATTTTAGATTCATACACCAACCAAACCTATGTGAACGGACAAGCGGGTGCTTTATACAAACAACATATTCCACTTGTAAATGCAACAAAAAAACCTGGTGAGTGGCAAACCTATGATATCATTTTTACGGCACCACAATTTTATGCCGATGGTAAAGTGCAAGTGCCAGGAAGATTTACCGTGTTACACAATGGCGTACTGGTTCAAAACAATGTAGATATAAAAGGAACGATTCAGTGGATTGGTCCATCGGTGTATGAAGCACATCCTTCAAAGCTTCCGTTTTATTTACAAGACCACGACCTTGATGGCGGTAGCCCAGTAAGTTTTAGAAATATTTGGATTCGTCCATTAGATTAGTATTTTAAAACTTTACGTATAAACACCTAATGCCCTTTGTTACCGGGGGTTTCATTTATGTAATATTTTTTTGAGGCAATGTAATAGCGTCTAGTTGTCAGCAATAATTAGGAAGTGATATTTATTATTTCCAAATTGAATAATAAAATTATTGCATGTCGGAACAGCCCAGCTTTTACACGCTTATATTGTTTTCCATACCGCTGCTCGGTGTATTTATACTTTTATTTATTTGTGTGATTTATTTCTACCACAAAAAAAATAAGACCTTACTCCATCAACTTATTACCACCGAAATTACCGCTGCCGAAAAAGAACGTAAGCGAATTGCCGCTGACCTTCACGATGATTTTGGTCAACTACTTTCTGTTATCAGACTGCAAGTGAGCAGCATCAACCCGGTTTCTCAAGCCGATAGACAACTCATTAAAGAAGCCGCCACACATATAGATGACGTGTTAAAACGCATGCGCGTAATGAGTGAAGCCATTGTGCCCAATCAGTTACTAGCAGCCGGTTTTTGCTGGGGTATCGAAGAACTGGTGGCAACTTTTAATAAACTGGGAAGTATTCAAGTGCATTGGGAATTGAGTGGTGACCTTCCCGAATCAGAACCAGATCACTGGTTGCATCATTACCGTATTATTCAGGAAATATTAAACAATGCATTAAAGCATTCTAATGCAAAAAACATTAGGATCAATGCTTTAGTAGATGAAAAATATTTTTCACTGTCTATAACAGATGACGGTATTGGTTTTGATAAAGAGGCTGTATCCAGGGCCGCTACAGGTTCGGGACTTAGAAATATTTTTAACCGCGTTGCCCTATTACGAGGTCAAATAATTATAGACACGTTGCCGCAGCAAGGTGTACGTTATCAAATAAAAACCCCCCTTAATTATGCTAAGTAAAAAAATCAAAATTGTCATTGCCGATGATCACCGTATTTTTAGAGAAGGCTTAAAGCTAATGCTGGCAAGCGTTTCAAACATTGATGTGTTAGGCGAAGCCTCCGATGGTGCACAATTAATTGCGCTTGTAGCATCTGTTGCACCCGATGTAATTATCACGGATGTAAAAATGCCCAATCTTACGGGTACCGAAGCTGTAAAAATTTTATGTGCAAAATATCCGGGCATCCGAATTATTGCACTCACTTCATTTGGAGAAGACCAGCAAATTATCGAAATGATTGAAGCAGGCGCTATGGGTTTTTTATCTAAAAACATTGTACCCGACGAACTTGTGAGTGCTATTAACTCCGTGTATATGCACAATGCTTATTTTTCTCAAAGTATTACCGAAAGACTTTCAAAAATTATCGCTCAAAAAACAACGGTCCGTCACCATAACGCAAGCATTAGTTTTACAGAAGTAGAAAAACAAATCATTGGCCTTATTTGTAAAGAACTGACCAGTAAAGAAATTGCCGGTCAATTAAAAATTGGTAAACGAACCGTAGAGAGTTACCGGATTCGAATCATGGACAAAATTGGCGCTAAGAGTTTGGCCGGAATTATCACCTATGCAGCTGGATATTTGCCTAAAAATCAACAAATTGCGTAAAATTGGCCTTAAAAACCAAAATAAAGCAGTTTTGACTAATTTTTAACCACTGCCTTGATGTCAATTCAGTTATTTTTGTGGCCAATTGTATTTATACAGCGAACCAAACGAACAATGAAAAAATTAGTATTCCTAAGCCTCGCGCTAACTGCTACCCTTTTTGCAACTGCTCAAACGGCAAAAAAGCCAACCAAAGACTGGAGTAAGTTTGATTTTACCAATCGTGCTGCTGATCATTTAGTGATTCAGTACGGATCAGATTCTTGGCTTAATAAGCCAACCGGACTCCGCACTGGTAATGGATTTAGCAGACATTTTAATGTTTATTTTATGTTTGATAAGCCGGTAAAATCAAATCCAAAATATAGCGTTGCTTATGGTATTGGTTTAGGAACAAGTCATATATTTTTTGACAACACAAGAGTAGATTTTAAATCTGGCGCTCCTACACTTCAAT